>DATLUK010000240.1:0-5140 GCA_035533195.1 Acidimicrobiales bacterium
CGGTCTGGTGGAGTCGGCCATCCGGGCCGGCAGTCGGGACACGCCGGCCCGCACCACCGGCGCCGAGCATCTCGGGCTCGGGGTGGGCGACGATGTTGTCCACGGTAAATGGGGCGAGGGTGTCGTCATCCAGATCATCGGGCAGGGAGACAAGGCCGAGGCCGTCGTCCGCTTCCCGTCGGTGGGCGAGAAGCGCCTCCTCTTGGCCTGGGCTCCGCTCAAGAAGATCTGAAGGCGCCGGCCGCTAGCCCTGGCTCACAGGTAACTCCCGCCAGCCTCCCCGGCCAGTTCGAGCCGGATCTCCTGGATGGCACCGCTGGCCGCGTACAACTCGGCCAGGGTGGCACCGTCAGGGTTGAGGCGGGCCCCAGCTCCTTCGGCATCGAGCCACGCCCTGGCCTCGGCAGGTGTCAGGCGCCCGACCTCGATCTGGGCCAGGCAGCGGCCGGGCCTTACGACGGCCGGGTGAAGGCGCGCTAAAGGCTCGTTGGTGGTTATGGCCATCAGCAAGTTCACGCCCTGGCCCAGGATCCCGTCGGTCAGGTTGAGCAGGCGAGCAAGAGACTGGCCGGCGGACTTCTTGGCGTCTGACCTTATGAGCTCGTCGCAATCTTCCAGGATCAGAAGCCGGTACGGCAGGGCGCTGTCCAACTGGCCGGGTAGAGGGTCATCCTCGATACCCAACATCACCGAGAGCAGGTAATTGGCCTCTCCGAGCAAGCGCTCGGGATCGAGCACATACTCGAAGTGGCACTGAGCCTTCCAGCCCTCGGCCAGTGCCCGGAGGGCCGTGGTTTTCCCGGTGCCCGGGGGACCGTGCAGGAGGATCAGCCGGCCGTGGGCGCCGGCCAGTTCACTGGCGTTGAGTCGGTCGATCGCCTGCGCAACCGGACGGCTGTAGTTGGCGCGGATGTCCGCCCACTGACACACCGGCAGCTTCCGTTCCGTCATCCGGGCCCCCCATGGCGCGCCGTGCCAGAAGCCGAACCGGGTGAAGGCGGGCTTGGCCGCATCGGGTTCGTCTTCGACCGCGTCGGCCAGGGCGGCTTCGACCACCGAGCGGCCCAGAGCCTCATCCGCGGCCGTCAGCGTGAGCCGAGCTGAACCGTCATTTGAGCGCTCGACCAGGAGGGTCCAGCCGCTCCCGGTGGCCAGCACGGCCGAGCTCCGCTTATGGACGACCTGGCGGGCCGGCTGGACCCCGGGCGGCAAGAGCGAAGCGTGCTCCCGGACACGCTTTACGCGTCGCGTCGTCGCCCAGGGTTGCGCCCCGGCCAGGAAGGGCCGCAGCGACAGGGCGCGTAGGGCGTCGTCCAGCGGGTCGTGGGGACCGAGCGTGGCCACTGCGTGCAGCTCATCGAAGGTTGACGTTGAGTCGTTCATGGGCGGACGCCGGCATAGGTCGTCCGATGTGGGATTGGGGCCCGTTCCTCGGGAAGGGCGGAACTCGGTCCCGTACGAGCGCCCAGCCCGTGAGAGACGGTCCGACCAGCCGGCGGCGTCGAACCGTGAGAAGTCAAACGGTAGCGGCACCCCCCGGGTGTTGCGGGACATTTTGATAAGTCACCGCCATGTCGCAAAACCGCCAGCCGGCGCCGGCCGACTGAGGCAGGCTGTAGGAGTGATCGAGGACTTCGACCGGTGCTACTCGGCGGTGCAGTCGAAGGATCCCCGCTTCGATGGCTGGTTCTTCACCGCCGTCACCACCACCGGCATCTACTGCCGGCCTAGCTGCCCGGCCCAGACGCCGAAGGCGGCCAACGTCCGCTTCTATCCCACTGCCGCCGCCGCTCAGCAGGCCGGGTTCCGGGCCTGCAAGCGCTGCCGCCCCGACGCCGCCCCCGGCTCGCCCGAGTGGGACGCCCGGGCCGACGTGGTGGCCCGGGCCATGCGCCTCATCGCCGACGGCGTGGTCGACCGTGAGGGCGTCCCAGGCCTGGCCGCCCGCCTCGTCTACAGCACCCGCCAGCTCGAACGCCTGTTGCGGGCCGAAGTGGGGGCGGGTCCGGTGGCCTTGGCCCGCTCCCAGCGGGCCCAGACGGCGCGGGTCCTCATCGAGACCACGGACCTGCCTATGTCGGCGCTGGCGTTTGCCGCCGGATTCTCCAGTATCCGCCAGTTCAACGACACCGTCCGGGAGGTCTTTGCCGGCTCCCCGTCCGAGCTGCGGGCCAAGGCTCTGGTCAGGGCGGGGTCCCTGGCCCGGGCCGGCGCCCGGTCCCGCCTCACCGGAGCAAGGCCCGGATCCGGCTTGCCCGCCGGCCACGGAGCCGGCCCAGGCGCCGGAGCCGGCCCAGGCGCCGGTCCCCGGCAGCGGATCGACCTGCGACTGCCGTTCCGCAGTCCTTTCTGGCCCGACCAGCTCTTCGGTCACCTGGGAGCCACGGCCGTCCCCGGCTGCGAGGAGGTCAGGGACGGCTCCTACCGCCGGGTCCTCGACCTGCCCCGGGGCCCGGCCACCGTGTCGCTGTCACCCCGGGCCGACCACATCGCCTGTCGCCTCTGGTTGGATGACCTGCGTGACCTCACCACCGCCATCGCCCGGTGCCGCCGGCTCCTGGATCTGGACGCCGATCCCCAGGCGGTTGACGCCGCCCTGGCCCGGGACGAGGAGCTGGCACCCCTGACGGCCAAGACCCCCGGCCAGCGGGTTCCACGAAGCGTCGACGAGTCGGAGATGGCCCTCCGGGCCGTGCTCGGCCAGCAGGTGTCGACAGGCGCCGCCCGGACCCACGCCGCCCGTCTGGTGACCCGGTTCGGCCATCCGGTCACCGACCCAGAAGGCGGAGGGCTCACCCACACGTTCCCCTCGGCCGAGCGGCTGGCGGCCGCCCCGCCGGAGGTGCTGACCATGCCCGAGGCGAGGCGGAGGAGCTTCCTCGCTCTGGCTCAGGCCCTGGCCGACGGGGCCCTGCAGCTGGGCCCGGGTGCCGACCGGGATGAAGCCCGGACCCGCCTGGGTGAGCTGCCCGGATTGGGGCCCTGGACCGTCGAGATCATCGCCATGCGGGCCCTGGGCGACCCCGACGCCTTCCCGGTCAGCGACCTGGGAGTCCGTAAGGCGGCGGCGCAGGCCGGCCTGCCGGACCGCAGGCGCGACCTGCTGGCCCGGGTCGAGGCGTGGCGGCCGTGGCGGGCCTACGCCGTCCAGTACCTATGGTCGAGCCTCGACCATCCCATCAACCGCTGGCCACAGCCGGGAACGGCTGGGGGCGGCCATCTGCACCCAAGCGACGATCAGGAGGTGGCATGACCACGACCACAGCGACACGGACCACAGCGACACGGACCACAGCGACACGGGCGGCACGGACAGGGGCGGGCCGGCGGGCCGCACGCCCGGGCCAGGACCAGGTGACCTGGATGACGACCATGGACAGCCCCATCGGGACGCTGACGCTGGCGGCCCAGGACGGCCGGATCACCGGGCTGCATATGGACGGCGCCGACCACGCCCCCACCGGCCAGCAGTCCTGGCGGCGGGATGACTCGCAGTTCAAGGAGGCGGTGGGGCAGGTGGAGGCATACTTCGCCGGGGAGTTGATCGACTTCGACCTGCCCCTGCAGCTGGACGGCACCGACTTCCAGCGCCGGGTGTGGAAGGGTCTCCAGGGCATCCCCTACGGCCAGACCATCAGTTACGGGGAGTTGGCCCGCCGGGTCGGTAACGCAAAAGCCTGCCGGGCGGTGGGGCTCGCCAACGGCCGCAACCCGGTGGCGGTGATCGTGCCCTGCCACCGGGTCATCGGGGCCAACGGGACACTCACCGGTTTCGGTGGCGGCCTCGACCGGAAAAGGTGGCTCCTCGACCACGAACGCTCCCTCCTACCCGGACCCGGCCGCTGAGGCGGCGTAGCGTCGAGTGGTGGACGAGGAGCCGGGCGCACCGCCTGAGGGGGCTCCCGTGGGCGCGAAGGTCAGGCTCAGCCCGGCCAAGTCGGTCCTGCTGGCCATTGTGGTGGGCGCCTTCCTGGCCGGCACCGCCTATGTCAGCCACCTACCGCTGATGCATAAGGACCTCGCCCTTGACCTGGCCGAGGGGATCGTGGTCGGCGGCGCAGTCGGGGCCGTGGCCGGCACACGGGGCCTGACCATGCGAGAGCGGACCCAGCGTCCCCAGCGCCGCTCGCCGGGACGCCACCGCTAGCGGGCTACTGCATCCCTTCGGATGCTGAACGGTTTAGCCACCGCGGCCGGAGCCGAGCTGGCCGTCGGTGCCTCTGATGCCAAAGGGGCGGAGCCGGCGGCAGCGCCGGAGCCCGGGGCCGGCAGGCCGGCCAGGGTGCCCATGCCGGCCACGCCTTCGGCGGCCTGGAGCTGCTGGACGACGGCCTGGGCCACCCGGGGCGAGAGGATGAGGGAGACGTGGCCGTGGTCCTTGGCCAGGATGTTCACGGCATTGAGGCCGGGCTGGCGGATCATGGCTGACCGGGGCGGCTGCACCAGATAGTCCACGTTGGAATAGAAGGCCACCCACCTGACCCCATCGGCCCGGGGATTCCGGTTCAGGCGCTCGACCACCCAGGAGCCCGGTCGGAGCTCAGCGGCCGTGCGGCCCGGGGCCGCCCAAGCCGCCCAGGTGCCCTCGTGGGGCGTGCCCAGGGTGATGACAGTGTCTACCGAGGCCGCCCCGTCGAGTTCCTGCACGTACCAGCGGGCCAGCAGACCGCCGAGGCTGTGCCCCACGATGTGGACCTTGTCTGCCCCCGTCCGGCTGCGCAACCGCTCCACGGCATCCGCCAACCGCCGCGCCGTGCCCGGGATGTTCCGGGCCACGGGCGAATAATCGAAGGTCTCGACAGTGCCGAACCCGGCCGCCTGTAGGTGGCGGCGCAGCACCCACCAGCCGGAGTGGTTGTGGCCGAACCCGTGGATGAGGAGGACGGGCGTGGCATGGACCCCTCCGCCGGCGGCCGGCGCCCGTCGGGCCCGCATGGACACCATGCCGGAGGGGTAACGACTGGCGCAGCGCAGCAGGGACGAGACTTCCTTGACTGCGCCGACATAGGTTGCGGGACGCCGCAGTGCTCCCATCACGGTTCCGGGCCACTCTTCGGACCCCAGCGCAACCATCAACAGCTTTATACCCGCCCATCGCGAAAATATGAAGGATGGTTGACCAAATGGCACTTTCGGGCTG
>DATLUK010000241.1:0-4494 GCA_035533195.1 Acidimicrobiales bacterium
GCTGATTCCGGCGTGAGGCGCTGGTAGGAGCCGTCGTAGGTCGAGCGGAAAGTGACCCCTTCGTCGTCCACCTTGGGGGAAAGGGAGAAGACCTGGTAGCCGCCCGAGTCAGAAAGGATGTGGCCGTCCCACCCGGTGAAGGTGTGGATGCCTCCCAGCCCGCGGACCAGAGCAGAGCCGGGCCTCATCATCAGGTGGTAGGTGTTGACCAGCACCACCTGATAGCCCAAGGCTTCGACATCGGCGGAGGTCATGGCCTTGACCGTTCCCCTGGTCCCCACCGGCATGAAGCAGGGGGTATCGAAGCTGCCCCGGGCCGTGGTCACCCGCCCGACCCTGGCCTGGCCGTCCCGGGCCATGACCTCGAAGCGAAGAGCGTCGCTCATGCCGGGGCTCGGGAGGCGATCATGGCGTCCCCGAAGGACAAGAAGCGGTAGCCCGAGCGGAGGGCTTCGGCGTACACGTCCCGCCACCGCGGCCCGCAGAAGGCGGCCAGCATGAGCAGCAGGCTGGAGCGGGGCAGGTGGAAGTTGGTCATCATCACGTCGACCACCCCGAAGGAATACCCGGGGGTGATGAACAGCCGGGTCCGGCCCTCGCCCTCCCCGCTGCTCCACGCCGCCTCCAGGGCCCGGACGGTGGTGGTACCGACGGCCACCACTCGCTCGGCGTTCTGGCAGGTCTTCCAGGTGGACTCGGGCACGCTGTAGCGCTCGCTGTGCATGACGTGGTCCTCGGGCCGCTCGGCGGTAACCGGCCGGAAGGTGTCCAGACCGACGGAGAGATCCACCTTGGCCACCTCGGCTCCCGCCTCCCGGCAGCGGTCCAACAGGTCGAAGGTGAGATGCAGGCCGGCGGTGGGCGCCGCCGCCGACCCGGGCCGGGATCCGTAGACGGTCTGGTAGCGCTCGGGGTCGGCCAGCGCCGTGGTGATGTACGGGGGCAGGGGCATCACTCCGGCCCGGGAGGGGAGGGATGGGTCGAGGAGACGGACACTTCGCCGTCCGTCGGGGAGGCGAGGGCCGACCTCGGCCACCGGGGTGGGCTCAAGGTGCATGACGCTGCTACCGGGGCCTACCTCGGCTACCGGGGTGGCGTCGAGGTGCAGGAGGGTGCCCTCGGCCAGCCGGCGCCCGGGGCGGACCAGGGTCTCCCACCAGCCGTCCGCACCCTCCTCCAGGAGGAGGATCTCGACGGCGCCCCCGGTCGCTTTGTTTAGAAGGAGCCGGGCGGGGAGGACCCGGGTCTCGTTGAGGACGAGGACGTCGCCGGGGCGGATGAGCTCGGGCAGATCCCGGACGATCCGGTGACGGAGGGCGCCGGACGGATCGGTGGCGTCGAGCAGGCGGGCCGAGTCCCGGGGCTCGACCGGTACCTGGGCCACGGACGCCTCGGGCAGGGTGTAATCGAAGGCGTCCACGGCCACAGGTTGCCCGACGGCGCCGGCCTCCCGGTTCAGGCCTCCGGCTCAGCCCTCCGGTTCAGGCCTCGGGATCGAAGAGGGACGCCGTGGGCGGATCGATGCCGGCCACGGGAGGGTCCAGACCAAGGTGGCGCCAGGCGGCTGGGGTGGCCACCCGCCCCCTCGGGGTGCGCATGAGCAGGCCGACCTGGATGAGGAAAGGCTCGTAGACATCCTCGACCGTGTCGGGCTCCTCGCCCACGCTGACGGCCAGGGTGGACAGGCCCACCGGGCCCCCGCCGAAGCGGTGGCACACGGCCGAGAGGATGGCCCGGTCGACCTTGTCCAGGCCGAGTTCGTCCACCCCGAAGAGGCTGAGGCCGGCGGCGGCCGACTCCTTGGTCACCACCCCGTCGGAGCGGACCTCGCAAAAGTCCCGGACCCGCCGCAGCAGCCGGTTGGCGATCCGGGGGGTGCCCCGGGAGCGCCCGGCTATCTCGGTGGCCCCTTGGCCGCGTATGTCCACGCCGAGGATGTGAGCGGCCCGGCGCACGATGGCCTCCAGGTCCCCCGGGTCGTAATAGTCGAGCCGGGCGACCAGGCCGAAGCGGTCGCGGAGCGGGCCGGTGATGAGCCCGGTCCGGGTGGTGGCCCCGACCAGGGTGAAGTGGGGCAGCTCCAGACGCAGCGACCGGGCGGTAGGGCCCTTGCCGATGACGATGTCGAGTTGGAAGTCCTCCATGGCCGGATAGAGGATCTCCTCCACCGCCCGCCCCAGGCGGTGGATCTCATCGATGAAGAGGACGTCACCTTCTTGAAGATCGTTGAGCAGAGCGGCCAGATCACCAGCGCGGACCAGGGCCGGCCCGGACGTGATGCGCAAGCCGACGCCCATCTCGGCCGCCACGATGCCGGCCAGGGTGGTCTTGCCCAGCCCCGGCGGCCCGGCAAAGAGCAGGTGG
The DNA here is from genome assembly GCA_035533195.1 of Acidimicrobiales bacterium. Lineage (GTDB taxonomy): Bacteria > Actinomycetota > Acidimicrobiia > Acidimicrobiales > JAJPHE01 > DAHUYE01. Next base: position 2,365 of record DATLUK010000241.1, read on the forward strand.
TCGGCGGGCTGGCCCCGCTTCCGGGCCGCCTCCAGCACAATGGCCAGGTGCTCGACCACCCCGGCCTGGCCCCGGAACTCGCCCAGCCGGCGGGGGCGCAGATGAGCTTCCTCCGCCTCCTCCTCCGGGACGGCGGTGGGAGCCAGATCCACGGGGTCGGGATCTGCCCCCGGGGCCGAGTCAGAAGCCCGAGCCCCGTCGGCCAACGGCTCAGCCTCGGTCCGCACCACCTCGCGCCGCGGGCTCAACGGGCGGCCGCCATGCGGCGCAGAGCGTGGCGGAGCATGACCTCGGGCCCGTCCTCATCGGCCATCCCCCGGAGGGCCTCCCTGACCTCATCGACCCCATAGCCGAGGCCGGCCAGGGCGGCCTGGACCTCCGCCCGAGGCCCAGGGACGGCCCCGTCGGCCAGGGCCACCAGCCCGGGCCCGTCCCCGTCCAGGGGCAGGTCCAGGCGGGCCTTGAGCTCGACCAGGAGCCGCAGGGCCGTCTTGGGCCCGATGCCGGGCACCATGACCAGGGCGTCGATGTCCCCGGTCGCCACGGCCCGGCGCAGGGCCGGCGGGGCATGGGTGGAGAGGATGGCCAGGGCCACGGCCGGGCCCACCCCGTGGGTTCCGATCAGGGCCTCGAAGCAGTCCCGCTCGTCCCGGCTGGCGAAGCCGTAGAGGACGATGGCGTCCTCCCGGACGTGGGTGTGGACATGGACGAAGGCGGCCGACCCGCTCGGTCCCACCGCCGCCAGCGTCCCCGCCGGGGCGCTCAACCGGTAGCCGACCCCTCCGACCTCGAGGAGCAGCTCCCCTTTGGCCGTGCGGTCCAGGACGGTCCCCCGCAACGAGCCGATCATGGTCGGCCCCGGCTGGGGTGCAGGCGCAGGGACCGCTCGGCCGGGCTGGAGGCAACCGACCGAGTCCGTCGGGCCGACAGGACCCGCTCGGCCTCGGCCGCTTTGGCCAGCATGGGAGCCACCCGGAGATGACAGAGGGCCAGGGCCAGGGCGTCGGCGGCGTCCGGCGGCTCCGGAGGAGCGGCCAGGTCGAGGAGGATCTGGACCATCTTCTGCACCTGGTACTTCTCGGCCGAGCCGTAGCCGGCCACCGACTGTTTCACCTCATTGGAGGTGTACTCGGCCACCTGGCACCCGGCCCGGGCGGCGGCGGCCAGGGCCAGGCCGCTGGCCTGGCCGACGGACATGGCCGTGCGGGCGTTGGTCTGGAAGAAGACCCGCTCCACTACCACCACGTCGGGGCGCAACTCATCGATCAACACCTCCAGGTCCTCGGCCAGGGTGGCCAGCCGCTCGGGCAGGGGTTCGGCCGGTGACGTGGTGAGCACCCCGCCGGCCACCGCCGTCAGCTTGGAGCCGGTCCGCCGGACGCAGCCGTACCCGCAGCGCGAGACACCAGGGTCGATGCCGAGCACGAACATCTGTTCGAATATATCCGAAGCCCGGCCCGCGGGGGTGGATACCCGTCCCGCCGGCCCTAGGTGTCGACCAGCTCCAGGATGGAATCAGGAATGTCAAAATTGGCAAAGACGTTCTGAACATCATCGAGGTCCTCGAGGGCGTCCATCAGGCGCAGCACCTTGCGGGCATCGGTCTCGCTCTCCAGTGGAACGGCGTTGGTGGGCAGCATGGTGAGGTCGGCCGAGTCGATCGGGATGCCGGCCTCCTCCAGGGCGGCCCGCACCGTGACCAGGTCGCTGGGCGGGGAGGTGACCTGCCAGGTGTCGCCCTGGTCGCTCAGATCCTCGGCCCCGGCATCCAGGGCCACCAGCATCACGTCGTCCTCGCTCACATCGGCTCCGTCCGGTCCCTTCTTGGGCAGAATCAGAACGCCCTTGCGCTCGAACTGCCAGGACACGGCGCCGGGTTCGGCCATGGAGCCGCCGCTTTTGGAGAACAGGCTGCGCACGTCGGCGCCGGTGCGGTTCCGGTTATCGGTTAGGCATTCGATGATCATGGCCACTCCGGCCGGGGCGTAGCCCTCGTAGCTCACCTGTTCGTAGCGGACCCCCTCGAGCTCACCGGTCCCCCGCTTAACGGCCCGCTCGATGGTGTCGGTGGGGACCGAGGCGTCCCGGGCCTTCTGGAACATGCTGCGCAGGGTGGCGTTGGAGTTGATG
>DATLUK010000242.1:0-9746 GCA_035533195.1 Acidimicrobiales bacterium
TTCGGACAGGTGTGGGAGTGGACGGCCTCGGCCTACCTCCCCTATCCCCGGTTCCGGCCCGGCCCCGGCGCCATCGGGGAGTACAACGGTAAGTTCATGATCAATCAGCAGGTGCTCAGGGGCGGCAGCTGCGCCACTCCATCGGGCCACGTCCGGGCCACCTACCGGAACTTCTTCCCGCCAGCGGCACGTTGGCCCTTCACCGGCCTGCGCCTGGCTCGCGATCCTTCATGAGCCCCACCGGGACCGAACCCGTCGTCGATGTGCACATCGAGCCGGGGGAGCGCCGGCGCCGTCTGGAGAGGGACGTGCGCCAAGGGATGCTCGGAGGCGTCCGGTCCCTTCCGCCTGTGTGGTTCTACGACCACCGGGGCAGCCTGCTGTTCGACCAGATCACCCGACTGGAGGCGTACTACCCGACCCGGACCGAGCGTTCGATCCTGGCCGCCGCGGCGCCGGCCATAGTCGAGGCCTCCGAGGCCGACACCCTGGTGGAACTGGGCAGTGGTACCTCGGACAAGACCCTCCTGCTGCTGGACGCCATGACCGCGGCGGGCCGGCTACGTCGGTTCGTGCCCTTCGATGTCAGCGAGGAGGTCCTCCGGGCTGCGTCCGCCGAGATCGCCGCCCGCTACGGGATCGGGGTCCACGCCGTGGTGGGCGACTTCCACCGCCATCTAGGCCAGATCCCGACCGAGGGGCGCCGCCTGGTCGCCTTCCTTGGCGGAACCGTTGGAAACCTCCGACCGGTCGAGCGTCGACGCTTCTGGGCCGACCTCGACGTGACGATGGGCCATCGGGACCACCTGCTCCTAGGAGTGGATCTGGTCAAGGACCCGGCACGTCTGGTGGCCGCCTATGACGACTCTGAGGGGGTGACGGCCGAGTTCAATCGCAACGTCCTGAAGGTCATCAACCTCGAGCTGGGAGCCGACTTCGAGCCGGCGGCCTTCGACCACGTAGCCCTCTGGAACGCCGATGAACGCTGGATCGAGATGCGCCTGAGGTCGACCACGGATCAGAAGGTGAGGATCGAGGCCCTGGATGTGTGGGTGAGCTTTGCTGCCGGGGACGAGATCCTCACCGAGATATCGGCCAAGTTCACAGTGGACGGGATCCGAGAGGAGCTCTGGGTCGGAGGCTTCGTGCTGGACGAGTGCTTCACCGACCCGAGTGATGATTTCGCCTTGGTGCTGGCCCACCCGTACTGCTGAGCTGCTCAGGCGGAGGGCCGCCGACCGATGACGGTCACCAGAGGGGGAAGCACCACCGAGTCCTCCCCCGGGTCCACGCCGGTCAACGACTCCAGGTAGGCGGCCACCGGTCCGGGTCCGGCCCCGGCCGGCGCCTCGGCCCAGGCGTCGACCAGTTCGAGCCCGGCCCGGCGGACCAGTCTGGGGAGGTCGGCGCCCACGTCCGGATGGGCCGCGTCGGGCATGGACAGCGGGGAGCCGCCCACCCGGCCTGCGCTGGTCACCGGCTCCTGGGCGACCACCCATCCGCCCGGGCGCACGGCTGCGGCCATCCGCCGCAGGACCGGATCCGGATCGGCGACGTGCATCAGCAGGAACCGGCAGAAGGCCAGATCGACCGGCTCGGGCAGGGTCAGGTCCTCGGCCGCCTGGGTTATGGCGATGACCTGGGCCAGAGAGCTGCGGGCGGCGGCCGCCGCCACCGCGTCACGGGAGCCCGGGTCGCGGTCCACGGCGTAGATGCGGCCACTGCCTCCGACCATCTCGGCCAGGGCGACGGTGACATCCCCGCCACCGGCTCCCACATCGGCGCACTTCCATCCGGCGCCGAGCCCCAGTCGGTCCAGCGCGGTGGCCAGGGGCCGGCGGTAGACGTCGTTGCGCAGGCCCAGTTCAGCCGGCGGGCCGGTCACGGCCGGCGGTAGCGGGCCAGCAGGCCCCGGGCGATGACCATGCGCTGAATCTCGTTGGTGCCCTCGCCGATGATCATAAGTGGGGCATCGCGGTAGTACCGCTCGATGGGGAGCTCGGTGGTGTAGCCGTAGCCGCCGTGGATCCGCATCGACTCGGTGGCGATCTCCAGGGCCGCTTCGGATGCGAACAGCTTGGCCATGCCCGCCTCGACGTCGGCGCGCTCCCCGGCGTCGAGCTTGGCCGCCGCCGAACGGGTGAGGAGCCGGGACGCTTCCAGCTTGGTGGCCATGTCGGCCAGCTTGAACTGGATGGCCTGGTGGGCGGCAATTGGTGATCCGAAGGTCCGGCGTTCCTGCGCATAGGCGATGGCCGCCTCGAAGGCCGCCCGGGCCACCCCGCAGGCCCGGGCGGCAATGTTGACCCGGCCCAGTTCCAGGGCGCTCAGGATCTGTGGCAGACCCCGTCCTAAGTTCTGGGCTCCGCCCAGAACGGACTCGGCCGGGACTCTGTGGTCGACGTACGACATCTCGACGGTCTCGATGCCCTTGTAGCCCAGCTTCCCGATGGACCGGGACACGCTGAGGCCGCCGCTGGAGGGTCCAGGCTCCTTCTCCACGATGAAACAGGTGATTCCCTCCGGAGCCCGAGCGGCCAGGGCGATCACCGACGCCCGCTCTCCATTGGTCACCCACATCTTGGTGCCGTTGACGATGTATTCGGACCCGTCCGGCTCAGCCCGGCAGCTGATGTTGCGGGTGTCACTGCCCGCGTCCGGTTCCGATAGGGACAGCGCCCCCCTGAGCTCTCCCGTGGCCATCCGGGGCAGCAGCCGGGACTTCTGGTCGGCAGTGCCGTGCAGGCGGATGAGGGTGGCGGCCATGGTGTGGGTGTTGATGGCGCCGGTCAGCGACATCCACCCGGCCGACAGTTCCTCCACCACCCGGGCGTAAGTGGTGACGTCCATGCCCAGGCCGCCGTACTCCTCGGGGATGGTGCAGCCGAACAGGCCCATCTCGGCCATGGCCGAGATCAACTCGCCCGGATAGGTGTCGGCGTGCTCGAGGTCAGAGGCCACCGGCAGCACGGACCGCCGGACGAAGGTGGCCACGGCGTCGACCATCTCATCGGCCAGGGTCTGCTCCACGGGCCGGGATGGTAGGCCGGGGCGCCGGCCCGGGCTGTCGCCCAGGCTTGGCGGCCCGGATCAGGCGTCGGTCAGATGGAGGTTTTCGCCCGCAGTCCGGCTCCCGGGCCGGGGCCGGAATCGGGGCCGGAGTCGGGGCAGCGGGCCGGAGCGCGGCGCGGCTTCACCCAGGGGCCTGGCGTTCCGACGGGCGCCTCGCGCCCTTCTTCGGGGTGGCCGAGAGCAGCGGCTACCCGCTCCTGGGTATAGCGGTTGATCACCCGGTAGCGTTCGGCCGGAGACAAACCGGCGTTGCGCCGATCCCGAATCCTCCCGCCCAAGCGGGCAGGCAGGGTGATGGGCCAGAGGGCGTAACCAGCGGCGATGGTGCGCCTACGGGGAGCCTCGTAGCCGAGGGCGCCGGCGTTGCGCCGGATGGACAGGGCGATCAGAGCGCGTGCTACCGCGTTGAGATGCGGGCTGTCCGTTCCCAGAGGCCGCACCGGAGCGGTGGCGCCGGCCTGCCACGCAGGGATTCCCCCGAACACGGCGTTGGTCTCCTGACGGTGGGACAGCATGGATGACTCGAAGTCCTCGATCAGGAAGGAGCACACCAGGCCCAGCGTGGTGGCGGGACTGTTCACCAGATCCTCGTAACGCACCTGGAGGTAGTGCTGGGCCCCCCGGGCCATACCGCTGCGGATGTTGGCCACGGTGTAGCGGTCCCATTGCTCAGCCAGCTTCCAGGCGGGCAGGTCGTTGAAGGGCATCTCCATGGTGGAGCTGATGGTCCGCCGCGGCTCTCGCAGCAGGTGGATCACCTGAGCATTCGGGAAGAGCTGCCATATCTGCTCGGCCGTCTGCCACGGCGTCTTCTCTGACCAGCGGGTCTTGCCTTCCCGATGGCAGAGGTCCAGTCCAATCGCATCCAGCAGGCTGGCGTAACTGAGTGGCCCGGCGGGCAGATGGGCCATCAGTCGGGAGACATCGAAGCCGAACCGATCCAAAAGGCCCTCTGGCAGATTGATCAACTCGGAGAGCACCTCCCTCAACCGGGATGGATCGCTCAGGTCACCCCAGTGGTCCGACAGATTCACGATGCGGAACCAGAAGTGCATCTCCGGCAGGGCGGCTATGGAGGGATGGGCCCCCAGCATGGCCTGCAGCAGGGTCGTTCCGCTGCGGGCCGCCCCGATGACGAAGATCGGGCGCGGCGTCGGCTCGAGGGTGCCCGGGGTCAGGTCCGGCTGGGTTAAAGACTCTGTCATCCCCTCCCCATCCTTGCCCATCTCCGAAACGTCAGGAAAGTTGTCCGATCGACCTGGGAGTGACCTGTGGAAGACCGAGAATCTCGGCCATGGACCTACCGGACCCGGGCCGGGTGCTGGTCGGGAGGGGCTCGGGCCCGGGCCCGGGGGTAGCTTCAGGCACCATGACCGTGTACGAGCGCCCCTTCGGGCGGTATTTCGAGGACTTCCAGCCCGGGGACATCTACCAGCACTGGCCGGGCAAGACCATCACCGAGTACGACGACCACCTGTTCTGCATGATCACCATGAACCACCACCCGCTGCACACCAACGAGTGGTTCGCCCAGAACGAGACTGTCCAGAAGCAGAACGTGGTGGTCGGCAACCTCGTCTACTCCCTGGTGCTGGGCATGAGTGTTCCCGATGTCAGCGGCTCATGCATCGCCAATCTCGAGGTCGAGACCCTGAGGCATAAGAAGCCGACCTTCCACGGGGACACCATCTACGCCTCGACCCGGGTACTGGACAAGAAGCTCTCATCGTCCAAGCCCGACCGGGGGATCGTCACCGTCGAGACCAAGGGCGTGAACCAGCGGGGTGAGGAGGTCTGCTACTTCCGGCGCAAGCTCATGGTCTGGACCAAGGAGGCGGCGCCGTCCCGCATGCGCCCCTACGGTGAGGAGCTGTGGGAGGAGTGAGTACGGACCCCCGGTCCGCTCCCGTATCCACCGCCGGCGCAGGCCCCGAGCGGGTCGAGTTCCACTTCGATCCCCTGTGTCCCTTCGCCTATCAGACCTCGCACTGGATCCGCGAAGTCCGCCGCCAGACGGGCCTGCGGATCGACTGGTGTTTCTTCAGCCTGGAGGAGATAAACCGGGAGGAGGGCAAGAAGCACCCATGGGAGCGCGAATGGTCCTACGGCTGGTCCCTGATGCGAATCGGGGCCCTACTGCGCCGGCGGGACATGTCCGAACTCGATTCCTGGTACGCCCGCATCGGTTCGGCCCTGCACCGGGAGGCGGGTAAGCCCCATGACCCCCAGGTGGCCCGGACCCTGCTGGGCGAGATCGGCCTGGATCCGGCCCTGGTGGACGAGGCCCTGGCCGACCAGACCACCCATGACGAGGTGAAGGCGGACCACGACCGGGTGGTGGCCACGGGCGGCTTCGGTGTGCCCACCCTGCTCTTCCCCGGCGGACAGGCCCTCTTCGGCCCGGTCGTGATCGAGCCACCCGAGGGCGAGGCTGCCCTCCGCCTCTGGCAGACCGTCACCGGTTGGCTGGAGTTCCCCAATCTTTATGAGATCCAGCGGCCCAAGGCACCGACGGATATCAAGGCCATTGCCGAGTCCCTCCAGCCCTACCTGCAGGGCCGGGACTGGGACAGCATCGACCGGGGCAAGCGGATCAATATCCCGGGCGATCCCCGCCGCGGCCCCGCTTCGGACCAATCGTGAGCCCCGCCTCCATCCCCAAAAGGGCCGTCGCCGCCGCCCTGGTCGAGGAGTGGGACACTCTGGCCGGCCTGCTGGGGGAGCTGAGCGAATCCGAGTGGCTGACCCCGACCGCGCTGCCCGGCTGGTCGGTGAAGGACGTGGCCGCCCACGTGGTGGGCACCGAGTTGACCCTGATCGGCCAGGCCTCCCCTCCGTTGGCGGAAGAGGTCAGGGCCCAGCCCCACGTCAGGAACGAGATCGGTGCCATCAACGAGGCGTGGGTGGAGTCATTCCGGACCCTTTCGGGCTCCGATGTCGTCGATCAGCTCCGGTCGGTCACCGCCCGGCGCCGGACCGAGCTGGAGGCGATGACCCAGGAGGCATTCGACGCCGACTCCTGGACGCCGGCCGGGCCGGGCAGCTACGGCCGCTTCATGCAGATCCGGGTCTACGACTGCTGGATCCATGAGCAGGACATCCGCCAGGCCCTGGGCCGGCCGGGTCACCAGTCCGGTCCCTGCGCCGAGTTGTCCCTCGATGAGGTCGCCGGGGCGTTGGGTTACATCGTGGGCAAGAAGGCGGGCGCCCCCTCGGGTGCCTCGGTCACCATCGAACTGGACGGGCCCACCCGCCGGAGCCTGCACGTCAGCGTGGACGGGCGGGCGGCGGTGGTGCCGAGCCTGGCCGGCCCGGCCACCGCGGTCGTGCGGATGCCCTTCGGGCTGTTCATGGCCATGGCCTCGGGGCGGGTCCCGGCCGACCCCACCGCCGGGGAAGTGGCTATCGAGGGTGACGCCGAACTGGGCGCCCGGGTCGTTTCCTCCCTCAACTTCACCATCTGAGCCGGCCGCCGAGGCTCAGCCCTCCAGGAAGGCGACGATGCGCCGTCCCACCTCCTCAGGCCTCTCCAGGTGCAGGAAGTGCCCGGCGCCCTCGATGATGACGGTGGCCGAGCCCGGGCCCATGAAATCGGCGGCCGAGCGGGCCAGGTCCACCCCCATGCAACCGTCCTGGTCCCCGTGGAGGTACAGGGTCGGCTGCGGGGTGGGGGCCCCGGTGGCGGCCTGCTCGGCGGCCAGGGCCGGGTCGGGGGCGGCCATGCCGAACTGGGCCCGGTAGTAGCCCAGGGCGGCGGTCAGGCTGGGCGGGGCGCCCAGCGCCTCACGGACGTAGGCCATATCCTCAGCGCAGTCGTAGCCGGGGGACCAGTCCTTCCACAGGCGCTCGATGTAGTCCAGGTCGTTCATGGGGACGGCCACGTCGGCCAGAGGACTCTGGAAGAAGAACATGTACCAACTGCGCCGGAGCTGGTCGTAGGAGAGGAACCCGGCCCCCATGGCCCCGGCCGGAGGCACGGCGGCGGTGACCACCCGACGCCACCGGTTCGGCTCATGGGCGGCGGCCCCATAGGCGGCTATTGCCCCCCAGTCGTGGCCGATCAGCACGGCTTGGTCGGTCCCGCCCAGAGCCCGGTGCAGGGCACAGGCGTCGGCCACCAGGGCCCCGGTCTGGTAGTGGCCGTCCGATGGAACGGACGTGGGCGAATAGCCCCGCATGAACGGTGCCACCACGTGGTAACCGGAGTCGGCCAGGTCCTCGGCTAGGTAACGCCAGGTGTAGGCGGTGTCGGGGAAGCCGTGGAGACAGAGGGCCAGGGGCCCGCCTGGCGGTCCTGCCTCCAGGTAGGCGAAGTCGATCCCGTTGGCGGCCACACGGGCGAGGTTGAGCGTCATGGCCAGGAAGTATGGCCCGACTCCTCAAGAAGCCCCCCCTCTTCTGCCGATAAAGGGGCGTGACCCATCCCTGGCTCGACGCCCTCCTGGGGTTCCTGGCCGATGCCGACGGATCCGATCTGCACATCAAGGCTGGGACGCGGCCACGCATCCGGGTCGATGGCAACATGCGGGTCCTGCCCGTCCCGGACCCGGTGAGCCCGGAGATGACGGCCGAGGTAGTCGAGGCCATCATGCCCCCCGCGGTCAGGGAGCGCTTCGGTTCCACCTACGAGGCCGACTTCGCTTACAGCACCCCCCTGTTGGGGCGCTTCCGGGTCAATGCCTACATGCAACGGGGATCGGTCGCCCTGGTGCTCAGGCAGGTGCGCTCGGTCATTCCCACCCTGGAACAGCTGGGCATGCCCGATGTAGTCCGGGACCTGGCCGACAACCCCCGGGGTCTGGTGCTGGTCACCGGACCGACCGGGTCGGGCAAGACGACCACCCTGGCCGCGGCGGTCGACCGCATCAACCGCACCCGCGAGTGCAATATCGTCACCATCGAAGACCCCGTCGAGTATCTGCACGAGGACGACCTGGCTTCCATCAGCCAGCGGGAGGTGGGCTCCGACACCGCCGGCTTCGCCCCCGCCCTTCGGTCGGCCATGCGCCAGGACCCCGACGTCATCCTGGTGGGGGAGATGCGCGACCTGGAGACGGTCGAGGCGGCCCTGACCGCAGCCGAGACCGGCCACCTGGTCCTCTCCACCCTTCACACGATCGACTCCTCGGAGACGGTCAACCGCATCGTCGACGTTTTTCCGCCCCATCAGCAGCGCCAGGCCCGCTCGACCCTGGCCGGGGTCCTTCGCGGGGTGGTGTCCCAGCGCCTGATCCCCCGGGCCACCGGCCACGGCCGCGTCCCCGCCGTCGAGGTGATGGTCGTCAACGGGCGGGTCCAAGCCAGCATCCTCGAGCCCCAGCGGGCCACCGAGCTGGCTGAGCTGGTCAGCGAGGGCGGCTACTACGGCATGCGCAGCTTCGACCAGTCCCTCTACGACCTGTTCGAGGCAGGGACCATCACCCTGGACGCCGCTCTGGGCAATGCCAGCCGCCCCCACGACCTCCGGGTCCGCCTCGAGCGGGCCGGCCTGGTGGCCACCGGATCCTGAGTTCTGAAGGGGCCCCACGGCTGTTGGGGCACCGCCAAACCGAACCATGGCTTCCGGATCTGACGTGACCCTTGTCACATCCGCTGTTCGGGATGAGTTAACCGAGAGTACATTTCCTCAGCAAGCTCAGGGGGGTCGGACACTGAAGGTCACTTTCTACGGCGTGCGCGGGTCGTGTCCCTGCCCGAGCGAAGCCAACCGGCGTTACGGAGGCAACACCGCCTGCGTGGCGGTCCAGGCCGGCCAGGACGACCCGATCATCCTCGACCTCGGTACCGGTCTGCGGGCCCTGGGTGTGGCCCACGGTGCCGACCGGGACTACCGGGGCGCCGCCCTCATCACCCACATGCACTGGGACCACGTGCAGGGCCTGCCGTTCTTCCCACCCATCCACCGACCCGGGAGCTCTCTCGACATCTACGGTCCGGGCCAGGAGGACGGCCCGTTGGGCGAGGTTTTCAGCGGCTTGATGCGGCCGCCCTATTTCCCGGTCCAGTACAGCGATCTAGAGGCCGCCATCACCTTTCACGACGTGGCCAGCGACACATTTACGGTGGGGGAGGCCAAGGTCACCGCCCGGCCGGTGCCCCATGTCGGGCCAACCGTCGGATATCGCATCGACTGGGACGGGCGCAGCGTCGGCTATGTCAGCGACCATCAGCAGCCCAGGACCGGCCACCAGGTGGCGGACTCCGTGCTGGAGCTCCTCGACGGCGTGGACCTGCTCATCCACGACGCCCAGTACACCCCGGCAGAGCTTTCCGAGCGATCGGATTGGGGCCACTGCACTGTCGACTATGCGGTGTGGGTGGCCAAGGAAGCGGGAGTCAAGGCCCTGGCCCTGTTCCACCACGATCCCGGCCACGCCGATGAGGAGATCGACCGGATGCTGGAGTGGGGCCGCTGCCTGGGGGGCAACGCCGGGGTAGAAGTCCTGGCCGCCGCCGAAGGCGAGAGCCTGGTCGTCTGAGGCATCGGGGTACGGTGCGGCGTGGTCCGCGTCGACATGCCGGGTGAGGACGGCTCCATCGACTCCTCCGAGTTCCGCACCGTCCTGGGCCACTTCGCCAGTGGAGTGACCATCGTGACCGCGGCAGGGCCGTCCGGTCCGGTGGGGCTGACCTGCCAGGCCTTCTTCGGCGCTTCCCTGGAGCCGCCGCTGGTG
>DATLUK010000243.1:0-2071 GCA_035533195.1 Acidimicrobiales bacterium
TAGAGGTTGTTCAGCAGCACGTTGGCATTGGCGTCGCGCTTGACGTGGACCACCAGGCGGGTCCGACCCTGGGCTGACTCATCGTTTACATCCCGGACACCGTCGAGATCCCGGCTGTCGACCAGGTCCCTGATCTTGGCGGCTATGGAGCCGGCGCTGGTCTGGTAAGGCAACTCCGTGACCACGATGGCCGTGCCCCGCTTGGTCTCCTGGATCTCGGCCTTGGCCCGCATCCGGATGGAGCCCCGACCGGTGCGGAAGGCATCCATGATTCCCGACCGCCCGAGGATGAAGCCGCCGGTGGGGAAGTCGGGCCCCTTGACGAACTGCATCAGGTCATCCGGGGTGGCATCGGGGTGCTCGATGAGATGCACGACGGCGTCGATGACCTCACCCAGGTTGTGGGGAGGGATGTTGGTGGCCATCCCCACTGCAATGCCCTGGCTGCCGTTGACCAGCAGGTTCGGGAACCGGGACGGGAGCACCAGGGGCTCCTGCATTTCCCCCGAGTAGTTGTCAGCGAAGTCGACCGTGTCTTCATCTATCCCAGCCAGCATCTGCATAGCCAGTGGGGCCAACCGGCACTCGGTGTAGCGCGCTGCGGCCGGTGGGTCGTCTGGAGACCCAAAATTCCCATGCCCGTCGATGAGGGGATGACGCAGGGAGAAGTCCTGGGCCATGCGGGCCAGGGCGTCGTAGATGGCGGAGTCACCGTGGGGGTGGAACCGGCCCATGACGTCACCGCTGATCCGGGCGCACTTCATGTGGGCCCGGTTGGGGCCCACTCCGACGTCGTACATCCCGTAGAGAATCCGGCGCTGGACCGGCTTGAGCCCGTCACGCACATCAGGAAGGGCCCGGCCGGTAATGACCGACATGGCGTATTCCAGGAAGGAGCGTTCCATCTCCTCCTGGATTTCGATCGGCTCGATGGAGCCGAAGGTCACATCCCCGCCGTCACCGCTGTCGTCATTCCCGCCACCCGGGCCCCCGGCCACCACGTCGGTCATATGTCGAGGAACCTCACGTCCTTGGCGTTGGTCTGAATGAAGTGCTTGCGCACTTCCACGTCATCACCCATGAGCACGGCACAGACCAGGTCGGCTGTGGCTGCCTCCTCGATGGACACCTGGAGCAGGGTGCGTCGGGAGGCGTCCATGGTCGTCTCCCCCAACTCATCGAAGTCCATCTCGCCCAGGCCCTTCAAGCGCTGGAACTCGAACTTGCGAGGGGCGTGCTCGGCCAGGAAGCGCTCCCGGGCCACGTCGTCCTTGAGGTACACCTTCTCCCGCGACACCACCGTCGAGTACAGCGGCGGCTGGGCGATGTAGACGTGGCCCAACTCGACCAGGGGTCGCATCTGGCGGAAGAAGAAGGTGAGCAGCAGGGTTCGGATGTGGCTGCCGTCAACGTCGGCATCGCAGAGCAGGATCACTTTGTTGTAACGGATCTTGTCCACGTCGAACTCCTCACCCACCCCGGCTCCGATGGCGCCGATGAGGCTTTGGATCTCATTGTTCTTGAGCATGCGGTCGAGGCGGGCCCGCTCGACATTGAGGATCTTCCCCCGGATGGACAGGATCGCCTGGGTCTCCGGGTTGCGCGCCTTGACCGCCGATCCACCGGCTGAGTCACCCTCCACGATGAACAGCTCGGCCTGGTCCCGGTCCCGCGTCGAGCAGTCCCGCAGCTTCTCGGGCATGCCCGCTCCCTCTAGGGAGGACTTGCGCCGGATGAGATCACGGGCCTGGCGGGCCGCCGACCGGGCCCGGGCCGCCTGGATACCTTTCTGCACGATCTGGCGAGCCTCGGTGGGATGTTCCTCCAGCCAGTCGCCCAGCTTTTCGTTGGTGGCCCGCTCACACAGCGAGCGCATCGAGACGTTGCCCAGCTTGGTCTTGGTCTGCCCCTCGAACTGAGGCTCGGCCAGCCGTACCGAGATGATGGCGGTCAGACCTTCCCGGATGTCCTCTCCCGCCAGGTTCTCCTCCTTCTCCTTGAGCAGGCCCTTGCCGCGGGAGTACTTGTTGAGAGCGTTGGTCAGGGCCTTCTTGAAGCCCTCCTCGTGCAT
>DATLUK010000244.1:0-10272 GCA_035533195.1 Acidimicrobiales bacterium
CCCGGGTCGAGGGGCGGGATACCTGGCCACGCCGACGGGGAACTTTGCCGTCTGCATCTCCTGGGAGGTCTTCTTCGACTCCCGGGCCCTCTCGGGCGTGCGGGCCGGGGGTCGGGTGCTACTGGTGCCGACCAATGCCGCTTCCTATTCGAGCGGCCAGGTCCCCGCCGTCGAAGTGGCCGCCGCCCGCCTGCGGGCGATCGGGACGGGCCGGGACGTCGTTCAGTCGGCCCCCACCGGCTATAGCGCCATCATCGATAACCGGGGCCGGGTGCGGGCCCGGACCTCCCTGGGCCGGGCTCAGGTCCTGTCGGCCAGCGTCGCCACCCGGTCGGGCTACACACCCTTCGACGTGGTCGGGCTGCTGGGGGTACGCCTGGCCATGGTGTTGTTGCTGGGGCTGGGGTGGGCGTGGTGGGGGTGGAACTCGTCCAGGGGCGGCGTGGGCGGGGCCGATACGACCAGGTCGTCTTCCTCGGGGCCGTGATGCACGAAGAGGAACCGGTTGAAGATAATGAACTTGCCGATCCAGAGGATCCCGAACGAGCCCAGGTAGGCGCCGGCCAACTCGATGGTGCGCAGGGTGTGGTCGTGCACCATGGCCGTGTGGGTCTTGGTGAAGTCCACTCCCCAAGTGGAGAAGACCAACCCGATGGCGGCGATGATCCAGAACGGCGCCACCTCCTTCAAGAAGTGCGACCGGCCTGACTTTCCCCAGGCCCAGTTCCGGTTGAGCCAGTAGGACGGGATGGTGCCCACCACGGTGGCGGTGATGCTCGAGTACCGGGAGTTGAGGAGCCCGAACACCCCGTAGACGAGGATGAAGGCGGCCTGGCTGGCCACGGTCGAGACCGCGCTGGTGGCGGTGTATTTGAACGCCTTCGTACCCTCGTCCGAGCGGGCCCAGGCGACCACGCCCGACGGGGTTAGCTGCACAGTCGAACTTTACCGGGATGGGCCCGGAGTTAATCCATCGTCCCCGCGCGGGCGATATGGCCGAGCCAGCTGGCGCTGGGCTTGGGACGGCGCTCGAAGGTCTTCCGGTCCACCCCCACCAGGCCGAACGTCGGCCGGTAGCCCTCGGCCCACTCGAAGTTGTCAAGCAGGGTCCAGTGCACGTAGCCCAGCACGTCGATGCCGTCGTTCAAACAGCGCCGGATCCCCTGGAGGGCCTGGCGGGTGTACTCGATGCGACGGGTGTCGTCATCGGTGCCGATGCCGTTCTCGGTGACCACCACGGGCACGCCGCCCGATCGGTCATAGGCCCGGCGAATGGTCGCCTCCAGGCTCTCGGGCCAGAACTCATAGCCCATCTGGGTCAGCTCCACCCCCGGCTCCGGCCGCAGGGCCCCCGACGGGCCCACCCGGGTGCGGCTGTAGCACTGGACCCCGACGAAGTCGTCCCCGTCCAGGGCGTCCAGGAAGACGTCCTCCATCCCGGTGCGGATCCGATCCAGATACGCATCGCCCCCGTCCACGGCCTGGTAGTCCGACATGGCCAGACAGATGCCCACCGGGGCGTCGCCCGGGCCGGAGCGGATGGCCTCCACCGCCCGGTGATGGGCATCGATGAACGTCGCATTGGCCCGGTACCTGGCCTCCCGGTCCCGTTTCCCCGGGGGGAAGACGCCGGAGAGGTAGCCGCCCGTAGCCACCATGCTCGGCTCGTTGATGGTGCAGGCTCGCCCGATCAGGTCCCCCAGATGGCTGGTGGCTCTGGTCACGTATCGACCGAACAGCTCAGCCGTTCCCGCCTCGGCCCATCCGCCCCGGGCCGCCACCCAGCGGGGGGAGGTGAAGTGGTGGAAGGTGACGATGGGGGTGATACCCCTCTCGTGGCAGGCGGCACAGACCCGGCGGTAGTGATCGAGAGCCACCCGGGAGAACTCCCCGTCCTCGGGCTCGATGCGGGCCCACTCGATGGAGAAGCGGTAGGAGTTGAAGCCGAAGCCGGCCAGCAGGTCGAGGTCCTCCTCGTAACGGTTGTACTGGTCACAGGCGTCCCCGCTCGGCTCCCGCACCCGGTCGCTGGTGTGCTCCCACTCCCACCAGTCGTTGTTCCAGTTACCGCCTTCGACCTGATGGGCAGCCGTGGCCGTGCCCCAGATGAACCCCTCGGGAAAGGTGACAGACATGGCCGGGGACCGTAGTGCGCCATCATTGGCGCGTGACGAAGGCGCTGGACGACCTGATCGACCTGCTCGACCTCGAGGCCATCGAAGTCAACATCTTCCGGGGCCTGAGCCCCCAGGAGGAGCGCCAGCGGGTGTTCGGGGGCCAGGTGGCCGGCCAGGCCCTGGTGGCAGCGGGCCGCACGGTGGAGGCTGGCCGGGTCCACTCCCTGCACGCCTACTTCCTGCGCCCGGGCGATCCCAACGTGCCGATCCTCTATGACGTCGACCGCATCCGCGACGGCCGCTCCTTCACCACCCGCCGGGTGGTCGCCATCCAGCACGGCCGGGCCATCTTCAACCTGTCGGCGTCCTTCCACGTCGATGAGACGGGCTTCGAGCACCAGGCCCCGATGCCCGACGCGCCGGAGCCCGAGAGCCTGCCGACGTTTGCCGAGCGGATGGCCCCCTTTGCCGAGAAGATGGGCGACTGGTACCACCGGCCCCGGCCCATCGACCAGCGCCACGTGACCGACCCCCGCCGGGCCCGCCGGGCCAAGGGCGACGGACCCGGGCAGCCGCACCAGAAAGTATGGATGCGGGCCGACGGCACCCTGCCCGATGACCCCATGCTGCACGCCTGCGTGGTGGCCTACGCCTCGGATATGACCCTGCTCGACTCCATCGTCATGCCCCACCAGGACGTGTGGGACGACCAGGGCCTGATGATGGCCAGCCTGGATCACGCCATGTGGTTCCACCGGCCCATCCGGGCCGATGAGTGGTTCCTCTACGACCAGGCCAGTCCCTCGGCCAACGGGGCCAGGGGCCTGGCCACCGGCCACATCTTCACCCGGGAAGGCAGTCTGGCCGTGACCGTGGTGCAGGAGGGCCTGGTGCGGAAGATCTCCCGGCCCAAGGCCTGAGGCTCAGCCCCGGCTGGCGATGGGGGCGTAGTCCCGCTCGGGGGGCCCGATGTAGAGCTGGCGGGGGCGGGCGATCTTGGAGTCCTGCTCGAGCATCTCCTCCCAGTGGGCCAGCCAACCCGACGTGCGGGGGATAGCGAAGAGCACGGTGAAGATGTCCATGGGAAAGCCCATGGCCTGATAGATGAGACCGGAGTAGAAGTCGACGTTGGGGTAAAGGCGGCGGGAGATGAAGTAGTCATCAGCCAGGGCCACCTCCTCCAGCTTGAGGGCGATGTCGAGGAGCGGGTTCTTGCCCGTGATCTCGAATACCTCATCGGCGGTCTTCTTGATGATCCGGGCCCGGGGGTCGTAGTTCTTGTAGACCCGGTGGCCGAAGCCCTGCAGACGGCCGCTCCCGCTCTTGACGCCCTTGATGAAGTCCTCGACGTTGTCGATGGAGCCGATCTCCATCAGCATGCGGATGACCTGCTCGTTGGCTCCGCCGTGGCGGGGGCCGTACAGGCCGGCGCAGGCGGCCGAAGTGGCCGTGTAGGGATCGGTGTGGGAGGAGCCCACCACCCGCATGGTGGTGGTGGAGCAGTTCTGCTCGTGGTCGGCGTGGAGGATGAACAGCACGTCGAGAGCCCGGGCCAGCGCCGGGTCGTCCCAGGCCATCTCCCGGCGGGGCACGAACATCATGCGCAGGAAGTTGGCGGTGAAGCCCAGGTCGTTATCGGGATAGATGAAGGGCATGCCCTCGCTGAAGCGATAGGCGCAGGCAGCAATGGTCGGCATCTTGGCGATGAGCCGCACGATCTGCTTCTGGCGCTGCTCCCGGTTGAAGATGTCCTTGGCCTCGGGGTAGAAGGTCGACAGCGCCGCGACCCCGGATACGAGCATCCCCATGGGATGGGCGTCGTAGTGGAACCCGTCCATGAACCGCTTTCGCAGGTTCTCATGGATGTAGGTGTGGTAGGTGATCTCCCGCGTCCAGGCCTCGAACTGCTTGGCGTTGGGCAACTCCCCGAACTGGAGGAGGTAGGCCACCTCCAGGTAGGTGGACTTTTCCGCCAGCTGATCGATGGGATAGCCCCGGTAGCGCAGGACGCCGGAGTCCCCGTCCAGGTAGGTGACCGCACTGGCGCAGGCCGCCGTCTGCATGAAGGCGGGGTCATAGAACCAGAGGTCGGGCAGCAGCTTGTGCCACTCGGTGGCCGCCACTCCCCCGTTGTCGATCGGAATCTCGATCGAGTCCCCGGTCCGGTTGTCCGTGATCGTGATGCTCTCGGCCATTGCAACCTCTCGCCTCGTTCGGTCCACTCACCCGACCGGTGACCCTCGGCCCCTCCGGTCCTGAGAGCGCCCGGCCATCCTATGGCCCGATTCCGGAGGCGCCCATCCGGCCTTCCTCTATGGCCCCTTTGAGCCCGGCGTAGGCATCGATCATGTCGGCCAGTGAGTAGTGGGCCTGCATGCCGCTGGGGTTGGGCAGCACCCACAGGCCGGCTGGGCCCAACCGCTCCGGCTGCTCCCCCACCGCGGCCGCCCGCCGGCCGAAACCCTGCCGGTAGGCCTGGACACCTACAAAGGCCACCCACTCCGGGGCCAGCCGCGACACCCTCTCCTCCAGCGCCCGGGCGCCGGCGCGCAGTTCGTCCGGGCCGAGCTCGGCGGCCGCCGCCGTCGGCCGTTCGACCAGGTTGGTGATGCCGATGCCCAGAGCGGGCAGCCGGGCGGCCTGCTCGGACGGGTCCAGGACCCGGTCGGTGAAGCCGGCGCCGTAGAGGACCTTCCAGAACCGATTGCCCCGGCCTCCGAAGTGAAGGCCCAGCTCGGCCGAGCGCAGCCCGGGGTTGATCCCGCAGAAGAGGACCCGCAGACCCGGGCCGACCAGATCGGGGATGCCGGCCGACGCCGGTCGGTCGGCGCCTGTCCCTGGTCTCCCATCCGGCACACCCCAAGTCTGGCTGGAAGTCTGTTTGGCCGGGCGACGGCTGGCATCGGGAGCGGCGGGTCCGCCGCCACCAGGGCCCGGCGCGGGAAGATCGAGGCCATGAACTCCCTCTCCCCTGTCTTCTCTGTCTTCCCGGGGCGGCGCCTCCGGAGCGGTGTCACCGGTGCCGCCGTTGCCGTCCTGCTTGGCGTGGCCCTGAGTGCCTGTAGCTCCGGGACCCCCTCGGCCCACCACAACCGCGGGGCCGTTTCCACCACCACCACGGCCGGGGTGACGGCCCAGTCGACCACCAGCACCACGGCCGGTCCCGGGGCGGCGCCGGCCTCGTCCACGACGTCGACCACCAACCCCCCCGAACAAGCGGCGCCCGGCGCTCCCATCAGCGTGGCCAGCCCGGCCACCGGGGCCACGGTGGCCAGCCCTCTGACCGTGACGGGGACCTCCAAGCTCGGGACGCAGGCCATCGAGGTCCAGCTGACCGACGGGGCGGGCAATCTGCTGTGCCAGGCGGTGGCCCATCCGAGGACGGGAGGGGCCTTCAGCGTGACCATGCGCTTTGCGGTCAGCCAGCCCGGGCCGGGGAGCCTGGCCCTCTTCCTGGCCTCCTCGGGCTCGGCCCGCTCCGACCTGACTCAGGTGCCCGTCCAGCTCAGCGACTGAGAGGCCGAGCCCATGGCCGCCGAGCGCCTGTCCGTGAATCTGCCCACGGCCCTTCGCCGGGACCCTTCGCACGCGGCCGAGCTCCTAGTTCTCTACGCCCTGGGCTATCTGGCCCCGCGACTGGGGCGCCGACGCCATCCCGGGCGGAGGGCCACCGTCGCCCAGGTCACGGCCGCAGCCGTGCGGGCCACCCGGCGGGCGGGAGCCCTGACCGGAACGTCCTTCGTGGTCGGCATGCCGGCGGCCCTGCTGTCGATCTACCTGCAGCAGCTGCGTATGGTGCTCGACATTTCCCAATTGAGCGGCCGGGACCCGACCGACCAACGGTCGTACTCATCGGAGGACAGCACCACGGCCTCAAACGCATCGGACTGGCCCTGGCCTGGCTGTGGGTGGGCGGGGCCTACGCCCGGCTCTGGCTGGCCCTCAACCCGAGGCCCGCTCAGTCCTCCGAACTGTAACGGTAGAGGTTGGTCTCCCTCAGCTTGAAGCCGAGTTCCTGGTAGAGCCGATTGGCGGCTTCCCGGGACGGCCGGGAAGTGAGATCGACGCTGCGACAGCCCCGCTCCTCGGCCAGGCGGAGGGCTTCTTTGACCAGCGCCGAGCCCACCCCCTTGCGCCGGGCGCCATCATCGGTGACGACGTCTTCGATGATGGCCCTGGCTCCGGTGGGGATGCGGAACAGGACCAGGGTGAGACTCCCGAGAATCGGGCCATCCTCTTCGCGGGCCACCAGCAGGACGGTGGCCGGGGAATCGACTATCTCGGCCAATTCCTCGGCCGTCGGCGGCGGAGCCGAGCTGGACAGTTGCGGGGTGAGCCGCCGCCACGCCTCCACCAGTTCCTCGTCAACCGAAATGACCTCGCTCACCTGCACCGCCATGGTGGCGAGAGTACGTCGCCCTCAGCTGTAGCGGACCATGCCCCGGGGGGTTGGGACGAAGTCGGCAGCGCGGAGCCAGGGCTCGAGGGCGTCGTCGTAACGGGCCAGGGACAGACGGGGAAAGCGGCCGTCGCGCACCAAACCTGCCAGGGCCCCGATGGCCTGTTCCTCCCAGGACCCGTCCAGCTCCCGCAGGGTCACCACCGAGCGGCCCCCCTTCTCCAGGTACAGGCAGGCCCGGCCGTCGATCGACACGACGTAGGCCCCGGCCGCCCGCTGCGGGCCGCGCTCCGGCCAGGCCAGCACGGCCCCGTAGGGGTTGGCCGGGTCGGTGGCGGCCAGGACCAGGGCCCGGCCCTCGGAGTCGGAGTCCCGCTTGGCCCGGATCCGGTCCACCGCTCCAGGGGCGGCGAACTGCGCCCCGCCCAGGCCGGCCACGAAGTACCCCCTCCGGACCCGGCCGGACTCCTCCATGGCCTTGAGCACGGCGTAGACGGCGGCAAACCCCCCGGGCACGCCCTCGCTCCTGACCGCGTCGCGGGTGAGGATGCCGTGGCGCTCCAACAGGACCTCGGCCAGGGCCACCCCCGAAGCGGTGGCGAGCCGCGCCGGCTCCGGCGCCCGTTCCACCAGGGACCAGCGCCCCTGGGCCCGGGGCGGGCCGAGGGCCAGCACCCGGCCCATCTGCGGCCGCCGGGCCCGCCCGGGGCCACCTCCCGCTGAGCGGGCCCCTCCTCCCGATCCCCGGGCCCGGGCCACCCGGCCCGACACGGCGGCCCGCACCACCGCGAAGGTGTCGTTGGTGACCTCCCCGGCCCACACCAGATCCCAGAGGGCGTCGAGGACGGAGTCCTCTTGGCCCGGAGCCAGTGAGGACGGGGGGGCCAGGTCGGTGAAGAAACAGGCGCCCCGCCGGCCCAGAACCTCCCGGATGTGGTCGTGATGGTCACCCTCGGGTCGTTCCGAGCCCCCACCCGGGGGCAGGCGGGACATGAGCAACTCGGCGTTGGACCGCAGCATCAGCATGACCCGGCCGTCGTCGCGCCCCAGGGGACCGGCACCTACCCACATGACCAGTCCGGCGGAGATCAATTCGTCCAGTTGGCGGGGGCTGTAGTCGGCCACCCGCTCGGATAGGACATCGCGTTCGAGCACCGAAGCGGGCAGGGCCAGACCCTGGAGCTGGGTCACCACCTCCAGGCAGCGGTCGAGGCCTCTGGCCTCGGAGCCGATGCCGTGCCACTCGGGCAGGAAGCGGGCCAGGGCCTCGGCCGCGGTCGGCTCCACCTCCTGGCGCAAGGCGGCCAGGGAGCGCTGGCGCAGCTGGCGGAGGACCTCGACCTCGCACCACTCCGGCTCGCTCCCGCCCGGGCGGAAGCCGCCCCGGGACAGGCCGCCTTCCACGCCGAGGACCGACAGGGCCTCCTCCACCAGGGCCAGAGGGATGCCGAAGCGGGCGGCCGGGGCGCCGGGCGTGAAGGGCCCGTGGGTGCGGGCGTAGCGGCGCAGAAGCTGGCCCAGGGCGCTCGGTACGGGCTCGAGGAAGGCCTCGGGCACACCGGCGGGCGGGGAAGCGCCCAGGGCATCCCGGTAGCGGCCGACATCCTCGACGGCGATCAGGCGGTCCTCACCGGCCAGGCGGATCCACACCGCCCGCCTGGCCCCGATCAGCTCGGCCACCCAGTCGCCGGGGTCGACGTCCGAGCGGGCGGCCAGCTCCTCGGCGGAGAGGTCGCCAAGGCGGCGGAGGAGATCGGCCAGGCTTTCGGTGTTCCTGGCCCGTCGGGGCCCGGCCAGGGCCTGCAGTTCGGCTTCCAGGCCGGCCAGAGCCTCGGGGTCGATCAGCTCCCGCAGCTCGTCCGAGCCGACCAGCTCGGCCAGCATGGCCCGGTCCAGGGTCAGGGCCTGGGCCCGGCGCTCGGCCATGGGAGCGTCGCCCTCGTACATGAAGGCGGCCACGTAACCGAAGGCCAGCGCCGAGGCGAAGGGGGAAGGCGCATCCACCTCCACCGCCGCCACCCGCACCCGCCGGCCGGCTATGTCGGACATGAGCTGGCGCAGTGCACCAAGGTCGAAAACGTCGGCCAGGCACTCCCGGTAGGTCTCCAACAGGATCGGGAAGGACTCGTAGCGCGACACGATGGCCTGCAGGTCGGCCGAGCGCTGGCGCAGCTGCCACAGCGGGCTGCGGCTGCCGGGCCGGCGCCGGGTCAGCAGCAGCGCCCGGGCGGCGTTCTCCCGGAAGCGGGCCGCAAAGATGGCACTCGATCCCACCGCCTGCACCACCAACTCCTCCACCTCGTCCGGGTCGAGCAGGACATCGGCGGGCGGGGGCGCCTCATCGGCTTCGGGGAGACGGACCACTATGCCGTCGTCGCTCCATATGGCCTGCACCTCCAGGCCGAGCCGGTCCCGGATCTTGGTCTCGATGCCGAGGGCCCAGGGGGCATGTACCCGGGCCCCGAAGGGCGACAACACGCACAACCGCCAGTCCCCCAGCTCGTCCCGGAAGCGCTCGACCACGATCTGGCGGTCGGTGGGCAAGAGGCCCCCGGTCGCCTCCCGCTGGTCGGCCAGATAGGAACGCAGGTTGGTCACAGCGTTGGCGTCCATGCCGTAGTCCTCGATCAGCCGGGCGTCGTCCCACCCTTCGACCTCGGCCGTGAACCGGCCCAGGGCCCGGCCCAGCTCCACCGGCCGGCCCACCTTGTCCCCGTGCCAGAAGGGCATCTTCCCCGGCACACCCGGGGCCGGGGTCACCACCACCCGGTCCCGGTTGATCTCCTCGATACGCCAGGTGGTGGCGCCGAGGATGAAGGTCTCGCCCACCCGGGACTCGTAGACCATCTCCTCATCCAGCTCGCCCACCCGGCTGCCTTCGGGGGTGAAGACGCCGTACAGGCCCCGCTCGGGGATGGTGCCGCCGTTGGTCACCGCCACCATGCGGGCACCGGGGCGGGCCGAGAGCCGGCCGGCCACCCGGTCCCAGTTGAGCCGGGCCTTTAGATCGGACATCTCGGTGGAGGGGTAGCGGCCGGCCAGCATGTCGAGGACCGACTCGAACGCCGAAACGGTGAGGTCGGAATAGGGATAGGCCCCCCAGACCATCTCGGCCACCTCGTTGACATCGAGGTCCTCGGTGGCGACCATGGCCACGATCTGCTGGCTGAGCACGTCGAGGGCGTTGCGGGGGACCCGGGTATGTTCGACCTCCCCGGTCATCATCCGCCCGGCGGTGACGGCGGCGGCCAACAGGTCGCCCCGGAACTTGGGTATGACCAGGCCCTTGGACGGCTCGCCCACCCGGTGGCCGGCCCGGCCGATGCGCTGCAGACCGCTGGAGACCGAAGCCGGCGCCTCCACCTGCACCACCAGGTCGATGGCCCCCATGTCGATGCCGAGCTCCAGGCTGCTGGTGGCCACCAGGGCGGGGATACGCCCCGCTTTGAGCAGTTCCTCGATCTCCCGGCGCTGATCGGCGGCTATGGACCCGTGGTGGGCCCGGGCCACCTCCTCCCCGGCTGCCTCGTTGATGCGCGCCGACAGGCGTTCGGCCAGTCGGCGGGAGTTGACGAAGATCAGGGTGGAGTGGTGGGCCCGGACCAGCTCCACCAACCGGGCCGCCACCGCCGGCCAGATGGAGTGGCGGACCTCGGGGTCACCGGCGGAAGCGCCGGAGACGAGCGGCTCCCCGTCCACCAACACCGGCTTGCCCAGCTCGGCCATGTCCTCCACCGGCACCGAGACGGTCAGGTC
>DATLUK010000245.1:0-2069 GCA_035533195.1 Acidimicrobiales bacterium
TCAGCTGACCCGGCGCACGTCGAGGTACTGGACCCCGAACTGCTTGCAGTCCTCGTAGGTCGGCTCCCATACGTCGATGTGGCGGCCCCGCACGGCGCCGCCGGTGTCATCGGCCACCCGGTAGCCCACGCCCTGGATCCAGAGGCGGGTGCCCAGCGGGATGACGGCGGGATCGACGGCCACGCTGTCTGATCCGGCCTGGTCCCCGTCGGCCGTGCGGCCGTGGATGTCGTAACAGGTGGCCATGAACTGGCCCAGGTCAGTGCCGCCGCCGGTGGTGGTCTCGGTCTTGGCGGCGGAGGGAGGGGCCGTGGTGGTGGTGGTCGTGGTGGACGGAGCGGTGGTGGTAGTGCTGGATGTGGTCGTGGTCGTGACCGGCTCGATCAGGGCGGCCAGGTCGGCCTCGGCGTTGACGCTGCCATCGGGTCCGGCCAGGTCGGCATGGTGGGCGCCGGCCGGGCCGGCCGAGTCCTCCGCCCCGACGGCCAGGGAATGGGCCGGGGTGAAGACCAGGACGTTGGCGCCGGCCCCGGCAGCCAGGGCCAGGGCCAGGCGGCGACGTCTACGGCGAGTGAGGGGTATCGACATGCAGGGGTCCTTTCTGACGGGGGGTGACGCGCGCCAGGAACTCGCTGAGTCCCCGGCGCCAGGTCCCTCGAGTCTTTGGAGGGCTCCGGCAGGTACCGAAGGGGCTACCCCGGAGGGCTGCCCCGATCGCTCGGCACCACGCGACCGCTGCTTGCTGTAGTTAGCACTTTAGCACAGGCGGCCTGACTAGTCACGGATGGACGGTCCGCCTACCTTCGTCAAGGCCCGTATATGCCCAGCCCGGCCCACCTCTATGCGTGGGCGGAAGCCGCCCGTAGGGTTTGGCCATGCTGGTTCGGTGGGTGGGCATGGCGGCCGGCTTCGGGCTACTCGTTCTGGGGGCCACCTCCATCGTTTTCACCCTGGTCCTGCCCCGCGCCCACCCGTCCCGGCTCCCCGACCTGGTCCTGCGCAGCCTGCACGGATTGAGCCGCCAGGCCGCCGACCGAACCGACAGTTATGAGAGCAAGGACCGGCTCATGGCCTTTGCCGGGCCGCTCGCCCTCATGGGGCTGTTCCTGGTCTGGCTGACGGTCTTCTTCGCCGGCTACTCGTTGGTGCTCTGGCCGCTCGTGCCGGGGTCGTTTTGGGGTTCCCTGGCCAGCGCCCTCAAGGCCTCCGGGTCGGCCTTGTTCACCTTGGGGCTGGCCGGCCAGCCGGCCGGACCGGCTGTGGCCGCCTCCTACGCCGCCGCCGCCACCGGCCTGGTGGCCGTCGCCCTGGAGATCGCCTACCTGCCCACCATCTACTCGGCCTTCAACCGCCGGGAGACGTTGGTGACCCTGCTGCAGAGCCGGGCCGGTGCTCCGGCCTGGGGCCCGGAGATCCTGGCCCGCCACCAGCTGGTGGGCATCACCGACCGGCTGTCCGACTTCTACGAGTCCTGGGAGCAGTGGTCGGCCGAGCTGGCCGAGACCCACACCACCTATCCCGTACTCGTCCTGTTCCGTTCCCCGAACCCGCTGAGGTCGTGGATCGTGGCCCTGGTGTCGGTGCTGGATTCGGCCGCCCTCTACATGAGCCTGTGCCCTCGTCAGGCGCCCACCTCGGCCCGGCTGTGCCTGCGCATGGGTTTCGTGTGCCTGCGGGAGATCGCTCCGGAGTGGGGCTTCCACCCCGACCCCGACCCGCTGCCCGACGCCCCGCTCGAGCTGACCTACGAGGAGTTCCTGGAAGGGGTGGCCCGGATGGAGGAGGCCGGCGTGGAGCTCGAACGCAGCCCGGCGGAGGCCTGGCCCCACTTCCGGGGCTGGCGGGTCAACTACGAGTCGACGGTGTACTTCCTGGCCGAGCTGACCAGTGCCGTGCCCGCCCCCTGGTCCGGGCCCCGCCGTCGGCTAGCCCCCATCTCGCCCAGCCGGCCCAAGGACCGCACCCCGGAGGATCCCCAGGCGGCCCGCCATCCGGAGGGTCGTTGGAGCGGACCGACGCGCTACCCCTAACCTCCCCGCTTCGTGAAGGTGGGGATCCCGACAGAGACA
>DATLUK010000246.1:0-9320 GCA_035533195.1 Acidimicrobiales bacterium
TGAAGGCATCGGCTCGGGTCTGGCCGTATTTCACCCGCCAGTCCAACTCCCCGGACAGGTCGGGGACCTCAGCGTCTGCGTGTGCAGACAGATCGGTGGGCTCCACGACATCGCCGCCGGCGATGGGCTCATCGTGCGCACCGGCGAACCGATAGACGAACAAGTGTTCGAGTATAGCGCAAAACGACCGGTGTGCAAGGCAAAACACCCGGACAGCAACCCTGACCGCCCCCCGTCCGAGGCGTCGGCTGCCGACCAGCAGGACGGCGTCGAATTGCCGCCTTGCGGCGTGATGCAGTTATCCCGTATATCGGAATTACAGCTATACTGCCTACCCCATGAGCAGCAACCGCTACCACGGCTTCTTGTCCTTCCAATCCAGGGGGTTGGTCAGCTTTCCCCGCGAGCTACGTGAACGACTCGGTGCCGAGACACCCGGAGCGCAGCTTGAGATTGAGGAGCGGGAGGACGGAGTGTTCGAGCTCAAGCCCATGATCGCCATCCCCGCTGAGCAGGCGTGGTTTTGGTCCCGACGCTGGCAGTCCATGGAACAAGAAGCGGACGCGGACATCGCCGCTGGGCGAACGGACACGTTCGAGGATGTGGAGGACCTGATCACAGACCTGGACCAGTGAGGTATGAACGAACGGCGTCGTTTCGGGCCGACTTCAACCGCCTCACAGCTCAGGAGCGAACAAGCTTCATCGAAGCCGTCCGCCGCTTCAACATGGCCGCTGATGCCTGGGTACGCGATCAGGAGCCGTGGCCGGCGGCCTTGAGGGTTAAGGCCGTACGGGGCGCGCCTGGAATCTGGGAGATGACCTGGTCCTTCTCGGGACCGGACGGACGAGCCACGTTCGAGTGGGTCTCAGTCTCCGTCCACCCTGCCGGCGGGACGCTTCAGGCGCCAGCGGTCCGCTGGCGCCGCATAGGGTCCCATCGGGTCTTAACTGAACCATGACCGGCCCCCGCGCATTCGTGCGTTAACGGACAATCTTGGCCGGCTCGCCGGTACGCCCGGCGCCCAGGGCGACCAGCCAGATCTCTCGGCGACGCGGTGCGTCAGCCGAGACCATCGGCCGTAAGAAAGTGTCGTTGAGGCCCTCCACTTCCCGTAATAAAGTGTAAGATATGTCCTGCGTATCCGACAGAACCTTACAGGGAGCAGGAACGCCCTCATGCCTGGACAGGTGATCTTCGCCGAGGACTACCGGAGCCGCCCGGCCACCCTGACGGAGATGGTCCGTGCCGGTCAGATCCGCCGGCTCGACCGGGGGATTTACACGACCGACCTGCGGTCTCCGCCGGCTGCAGTCATCCGGGCCAACTGGGTTGAGATCCTGTCTCGCCTCATGCCGGGGACGGTGATCTCCGATCGCTCTGCCGTGGCCGGGAGCCCCGATCCCCGTGGGAACCTCTTCGTTGTCCACGATCGAGTCAGGCCCCTCCGCCTGAGCGGGTTGACCGTCTATGCCCGCCCTGGTCCAGGGCCCCTCGAAGGGGACGCCGCGTTGGTCACCGGACTCTGGCTGGCGTCCCCGGCCCGGGGCCTCATCGATAACCAAGTCCCCTCCCGGGGCTCCGGGTCGGTGCCGCCCCGCACCCTTAGCGATACCGAGCTAGGCGACTGGGTGGCGGATCTGGCTTCCCGGCTACCGGTCGCACGTCTCAACCGGATTCGGGACTTGACCCGGCACCTGGGTGAGGAGATGGGGCGCACCGAAGCGGCCGCGAGGGCGGCCGATCTCATCGGTACCGCTCTCGGGACCACCGATGCCGAGACGCCATCGGCCGCCCTCAAGGCACGCAGGGCGGGCTTTGGCTATGACCAGCGCCGAGTGCATCTCTTCGAGGAGATGGCCGGCATGCTGGCCGAGGCCCCGCCCTCGTCGATCGTCCTCGGGCCCGACGACGCCCGCCGGCAGGCGACCTTGCCGTTCTGGGAGGCGTACTTCACAAACTTCATAGAAGGCACGGAGTTCGAGCCCGACGAAGCCGCACGCATCGTCTTTGAGGGGGAGGTCCCCGAGGCCCGCCCCGCCGATGCTCACGACATCACCGGGACCTATGAGATTGTGGCCGACCCCGATGAGATGGCGACGCTTCCACGGGACCGCCAGGATCTGATCGAGATTCTCAAGTCGCGTCACTCCCGGCTCATGAGCGCCCGGCCCGAGGCCCGGCCGGGTGAGTGGAAGGAGAAGGCGAATCGGGTCGGTGGGAGGGTCTTCGTGGATCCCGACCTGGTCGAGGGGACCCTCCGAGCTAGCTGGGAGACGATCGCCGCCCTTCGGGCCCCGATGGCCAGGGCCATGGCCGTGATGTTCGTGGTCAGCGAGGTCCACCCCTTCGCCGACGCCAACGGGCGGATCGCACGCATCATGATGAACGCCGAGCTGGTGGCAGCCAACCAGACCCGCATCGTCATCCCGACGGTCTATCGGGACAACTATCTCTCGGCTCTGCGAGCCGGGACCAACCACGCAACCTTCGAGCAGCTCTATGCCGTTCTGGACTTCGCTCGCGGTTGGGTGTCCCTCGGGGACTGGAGCGACCTGAGCTCAGCTCGGGTCTACCTGGACGAGACCCACGCGCTGGCGAGCCCTCAGGAGGCCGACGAGAGCGGCTTTCGGCTCCTCCTCCCGGGACCAGCTTCCTAGACGCGGCGCCCCGGCCTGCCAGTCGGTCTGGAGAGTCGACCTTGTGCCTCGATGGGCCGGACCCGCCATCAGCAGTCGATCGCCACTCCCGCCGCCGCGCAGATCTCCCTCATGCGCTCCGGTCCTACGCGGCCCAGCCGGCGGACGAGCATCGCCTTCGGAAACGGCTGAAGGTTGTCAAAGCTGGCCGCCGACTCCTGGGGAAGGCCCTCGCGCTGCCCCAATGCCACCTCGCTCGGGATGCCCCGGACCCGTGTCGTCACGGGGGCCACCAGGACCCGTGCCATCACCTCGATGGCGGCATCCCGGCTCACGACCAGGAAGGGCCGACCCTTCTCATCTGGCGCCTCGCCCCACCACAGCTCGCCCCGAGCTACCACCAGCGCTCCCACGGCTCGGCCTCGATCGTCTGCTGGGCGAGTTGGTGAGCCCGGGCCAGCTCCTCCTCGGACTCCGGAAGCCTGGTGTAGCCCTGGCGAATGGACTCATCGATGGTGCTCCGCCCCAGTCCGGAGACGAGCGACTCCAGGCTCTGGCGGATGGCGGCCGATCGGTTCGGAAAGGCGCCGGCGGCCACCAGTTCGTCGACCTGGCGGACCAGGTCCTCGGGCAGCTTGGCCGCCACTTGTGTGGTCATACGCCTAGTCTAACCAAACGTCATACCGCCACACCGGAGGACGGGCTCGGGAGGGCTGGCTGAAGGTGGACTCGGCAGTGAGGCGTAGCTGGCGACGAATTGAGAGCACTCCGTTGACGTTGCCGCCGTGGGCGAAGGTCGTGGGGGAGCAGTCCCACCCCTGTGCCCCGGGTGCCGTCATTGCCGCGCTGTGTCTGGTCCTGGCGGCGTGCGGCGGACCCAGCGGGTCGCCCTCGGGCTCAATCGCCTCCTCGGGCACCACCGGAACCGCTGGCCCGGTCAGTGCGCCGCGCCTGTCGACCACCATCGCGGCATCGGCCGGCCCGGCAGGAACCGGCGCCTATGGGTACGTGACAGCCGGGCCGACCTGTCCGGTACAGCAGGCCGGTCAGCCCTGTCCTCCCCAGCCCGTGTCCGCTCAAGTGGAGGCTCGCGACAGCGCAGGGGCCGCCGCCGCCTCCACCCACACCGACGCCTCCGGTCGCTTCCTGCTCGTGCTGCCCCCGGGCAGTTACACCCTGGTCGTGACCACCGGCTCCACCTACCCGCGCTGCCCGGATACTCCCGTGACAGTGCGGTCGGCGTCGATGACTCGCGCCGATATCTCTTGTGACACCGGGATGCGTTGACCCAACCTCAGGGTCGGACCGGGTCGACCAGGAAGGCCCTTGGCATTCCTCGTGGCATGATCCAAACAATGGCCGAGTCCCTGTTCGGCTCCGCGACTTTTGCGCCCGGCGTGGGGGACATCGGCGTCGGGCCGGCCAGGATGCGCCCGGTCGAGGTTCTGAGAGCCTGCCGGTCAGCCTTGGGGTTGGTCCGGACGGCCGCGGGCAGAGAGTTGGGTCTGATATCCGCTCTGGAGCTTGTCTCCACGGGCGCCATTGGCGCCCAGGTTCTCTTGGCCCGGAGCTTCCTGGCCCACCTGGTGACCGGTCGGGGGGTCGCGTCGCATCTCGGGTCCTCTGTTCCCTATCTGTTGGCGGCGGCCGCGGTCACAGGCCTGGCCGCCTTCTGTAACTCGGTGGCCCAGGAGCGCCAGTTCCTCGTGGCCGAGCTGACGTCGCGCCTGGTGGAGACGAAGATCTTGACCACCGCAGGCAGCGTTGAGTTGGCCGCCTTCGATGGTGCCGATTTCTTCGACGGCCTGCAGCGGGCTCAGGTGAACGCGTCGCTCCGGCCATACCAACTGGCGGCCGGACTGGTCAGCATCACCACCGGGGTACTGGGCGTCTTGGGCCTCGGAGCGGCCCTGCTGATCATCCAGCCCCTGGTCGTTCCCGTCGTGCTCCTGGGCTGCTTCCCTCTGCTGGCCGTAGCTACCCGCAACGCCCGGGTTCGCTACCGATCGAGCTACGCCCTCACTCCCAAGGATCGGGCTCGGCGCTATCTGGCCGGGGTCCTCATCGACAAGGATGCCGCCGCGGAGATGCGAGTCCTGGGCGCGGCGGGCTGGTTGCGCCAACACCACGCCGCACTTTTCGAGGAACGGATCCAACAGGTGCGGGCCGTGGTGCGGGAGAGGGAGCGCCGGACCCTGGCCGCAGTGTCGGGAACCTCGCTGATGATGGTGCTGGCCATGGTGGTCCTCTTGGAGTTGACGGTTACCAGGCACATGAGCCTGGCCAGCTCGGGGGCGGCCGCCCTGGCGGTATTGCAGCTGGTTGGACGAATACGCTCCCTGAGCCAAGGGCTCTCCCTCGTATACGAGGGTTCCTTGTTCCTTCACGACCTCGACGAGTTCCTGAGCCAGAGCCCGACGGCAACGGCGCCGACACCGCCGGCGGGGCCAACGGCCCGGCTCTGTCGCGTCCGGCTCGAGAAGGTCGAATTCACCTACCCGGGCGCTAGCCGCCCAGCCCTGGCGGGGGTGTCGTTCGAACTGTCTCGCGGCGAGCTGGTCGCCCTGGTCGGTGCCAACGGCTCGGGTAAGACAACGCTAGCGAAACTCATCTGCGGCCTCTACCCGCCATCAGCCGGCACGCTGGCGTGGGAGGGACCGAACGGCCAGAGGATCAACCGCGCCGACCTGGCCGGCCAGGTGTCGCTGCTGGCCCAGAATTTCGAGCGTTTCGAGATGTCGGCCCAGACCAACATCGCCATCGGGGATCCCCATAGGTTTGCCAACTTGGCCCAGGTGAAGAAGGCCGCCCAGTCCGCCGACGTCGATTCGCTCCTGTCTGGACTGGACTCGGGCTACGAGACACCACTCAGCCGTTCGTTCGGGGGAGGTACGGAGCTCTCCTCTGGTCAATGGCAGCGGGTTGCTCTGGCCCGTGCCCTATTCGGCGAATCGTCACTGCTCGTACTGGACGAGCCCACCTCCGCGCTGGATCCAGACTCTGAGTCTCTTCTTCTGGGACGGATCCGAGACCTGTGCGCTGATCGCATGGTCCTCCTGATCTCCCACCGTCTGCCCGCGGCCCGCCTGGCCGACCGCATCTACCTTGTCTCGGACGGAAGACTGTCGGAGTCCGGCGACCACCAGTCCCTGATGCGCGCCAGAGGCCAATATGCCCGGTTGTTCGAGCTGCAATCCGCCGGCTTTCAACTGGAGGATCAATAGAGGGTTGATCAGCCGGCGTACCCGCCGCGGCCTGAACCCATTACTGGCATATGCCGTAATACGTCGCGGCTGTAGTAACCCGAAGGTGGCTCACTATCCTTGGCGCCCATGGACAGTGGGGCGGGGCAAGGCGGCCGCGGGCGGAGCCTGACCATGCGGATGCTGGTCGTCCTGCTGGTCGGAGTCGTAGCGGCACTGGCCACGGGGGCCACCGCCCAGGCCGCCACCGTCCCCCCCGGAGCCGGTGCCGGCCACGCCGGCGGGCCCGGTCGTCACCAGCCCTCTGGCGCAATGACCGCCTCGACCTCCACCCACAGCGACCACTCCCCTCCCCTGGCCTCGATCCCGGCCCTTGCTCCCGGCTCCAGCCAGGCACCCCGCCGGGTGCGGGAGCACCTCCCCCGCCCCCGGCGGGTGGCCTACCAGGCCGATCCGGTGGTCCAGTCCGCCGCCCCTACCCTGGCGGCGCCGTCCTCCACCAGCTTCGAGGGGATATCCCAGGCCACACAGGGGCCCGTCAGCGGGTACGACGTGACCCCCCCCGACACCGAGGGCGCTGTGGGCCCGTCGGACTACGTGCAGTGGGTCAACCTGGCCTTCGAGATCTTCAACAAGTCCGGCCAATCGCTCTACGGCCCCGCCGCCGGTAACACGCTCTGGAGCGGGTTCGGCGGCCTGTGCCAGACGGCCAACGAGGGCGACCCCATAGTCCGCTACGACGCCTTGGCCGACCGCTGGGTGTTCAGCCAGTTCGCCTTCACCGTCGACAGCAGCGGTACGCCGACTGGACCGTTCGACCAGTGCTTTGCCGTGTCGAATAGCCCCGACCCCCTGGGTTCCTACTACCGCTACTCGTTCGAGATCTCCAGTTCGGACCTCAACGACTACCCGAAGCTGGGGATCTGGCCCGATGCCTATTACCTGTCCGTCGACCTGTTCAGCGGGAACACCTACGTGGGTCCCGAGGCTCTGGCCTTCGACCGCGCCGCCATGTTGAGCGGCGCCCCGGCCGCCACGGTCCTATCGACCACCCTGGCCAGCAGCTACGGGCCGATCCTGCCCGCCGACCTGGACGGCACCACCCCGCCCCTATCCGGGGAGCCTGAGTACTTCGCCTCCACCGACACGAGCTCGACCACCGATTCCACCATCTACCTGTGGCAGTTCCACGCCGACTTCGCGACCCCGGCCAACTCGGCCTTCACCGCTCTGCCCAACCTGACCACGGCGTCCTACAACCTGGCCATCTGCGCACATGGCAGCAGCACCGACTGCGTCCCCCAGCCCGGCACGACCACCCTGCTGGACACCCTCGGGGACCGGCCCATGTACCGCCTGGCCTACCGGAACTTCGCCACCTATGAGTCCCTGGTC
Source organism: Acidimicrobiales bacterium (assembly GCA_035533195.1). Lineage (GTDB taxonomy): Bacteria > Actinomycetota > Acidimicrobiia > Acidimicrobiales > JAJPHE01 > DAHUYE01. The sequence continues at coordinate 7,238 of DATLUK010000246.1, forward strand.
TTCGACCAGACCGTCAACGTCGCTTCCCGCGGTGGCTTCCAGGCCGCACCGCGCTGGTACGAGGTCCGGGTCAGCCCCCCGAGCACGGCCAGCACGCCGGGGACCGCATCCATATTCCAGCAGGGGACCTTTGCCCCGGATGCCAGCAACCGTTGGATGGGCAGCACGGCCATGGACCACAGCGGGGACCTGGCCATCGGCTACAGCCTGGACAACAGCAACTCGATCTATCCGTCCATCGCCTACGCCGGGCGGCTGTCCACCGACCCCCTCAACTATCTGTCCCAAGGCGAGGCCATCATGACGACGGGGGGCGGCTCCCAGGTCGGCTCCAGCCGCTGGGGGGACTACAGCACCCTCAACATCGACCCCAGCGATGACTGCACCTTCTGGTACACCGACGAGTACTACTCCACCAACGGGACGGGCGCCACCAACATCAACTGGCAGACCCGGATCGGCTCCTTCCGCTTCTCCGCCTGTAAGAGCCCCCAGATAGACGTGAGCCCCACCGCCGTCGACTTCGGGAACCAGACGGTGGGCACCCCGGTCACCCGCACCTTGACCGTCACCAACGCCGGGGCCCAGACCCTGGATGTGGCCGCCCCCAGCCTGTCCGGCGCCAACCCCACAGACTTCAGCGTCAGCCCATCGACCAGCTTCACCGTCGCCCCCGGCACGAGTGCCAACGTGCAGGTGAGCTTCACCCCCGGCGCTCTGGCGGCCCGCAGCGCCACGCTCAGCCTTTCCAACAACGCCAGCCTGCACCCCACCCTGGTGGACCTGTCCGGCACCGGTATCCAGACCCCGGGAGCCATAACCGGTGTCGTGAGCAACGGGACCGCGGGCCTGGCCAACATCTGCGTGACCGCCTACACCCCCTCGGATGAGAACGGCGGCGCCACCACCACCAACTCCTCGGGCGCCTACACCCTCTCCGGCCTGGCCCCGGGGCTCTGGCGGCTGCGGTTCATCGACTGCTCGGCCACCCCCACCTACGCCGCCCAGTGGTACAGCGGAGCGGCGGACTTCGCCTCGGCCTCGGCGGTGACGGTGAACTCGGGCGCCACAACCAGCGCCATCGACGTGACCATGGCCACCGGCGGGTCGATCACGGGCACCGTCACCAGCGGGGGCTCTCCAGCCGGGGCGGGCAGCGTGTGCATCTACGCCTTCGTGGCCTACCCGTACGGGACCTTCGTGGGCCAGACCACCACCACCGGTTCCGGTGGGGCCTTCAGCCTGGGGGGGCTGGGCCTGGGCTCCTATGACCTGCAGATCTCGGACTGCGCCCCAGTCGGTGTCGATGCCTCCCAGTGGTACTCGGCCCAAACGGACTTCTCCTCCTCCGACACCCCCGTGACCCTCACCAGTAACACCCCGTCCCAGGCGCTGGGCACCATCGCCCTGGCCACCGGGGGCTACGCATCGGGGACGGTGACATCGGCGTCCACCGGCATGCCCGTGGCCGGGGCCTGCGTGGTCGCCTTCGGGCCGGGGGGCAGCTACATCTCCAAGACCACCACGGCCACCGACGGCAGCTACACCCTGTCCAAGCTGACCCCCGGTACGGGCACGGCCAAGATCCGGGTGACCGACTGCGCCGGGTCCGGGGCCCTGGCCACCCAGTGGTACGGCGGGGGCTACGACCTGACCACCGCCACGGCCATCAACGTGACGGGCGGGTCCACCACCACGGGGCTCAACGTCTCCCTTGAACCGGCGGGATATGTCACCGGCACGGTCACCGACGCGTCCAGCACTCAGCCCCTGGCCAACATCTGCGCCTTCGCCTACAGCACCCACGACCAATGGATAGCCACGGCCACCACCGACGCTACCGGGACCTACCAGCTGGTCGGGCTGCCGGCGGGCAGCGTCTATGTGTACTTCTCCGACTGCAACGGCTCGGGAGCCCACAGCGCCCAGTGGTACAACAACACCTCCACCGGCGCCTCCAGCTACACATCCGCGTTAGCGGTGACGGTCACGGCGGGGACCACGACCTCGGGGATCAACGCCAGCCTCAGCCCGTGACTCCACCGCGCCCAGGGAGCCCGGGGTGGTACCACCTCCACGGCCT
>DATLUK010000247.1:0-3936 GCA_035533195.1 Acidimicrobiales bacterium
GGCGGTGTTGACGGCCCGGGTCGGCAGCCGTCTGGAGCTGCGGGTGTCGGGCTCGGCCCAGCGGGCCGCCGAAGTCGTGGCCGGCGTGGCCGGGGTCGACGCCGTCGAGGTCCGGGGCCAGGTGGTGGTGGTGACCGGGACTGCCCGGCTGACCACAGCCGCGGTGGCGGCGGCAGTGGTGTCCGCCGGCATCGGCCTCGAGGAGATGCGGACGACAGGAGGCAGCCTGGAGGCCGCCTACCTCCGTCTGGTCAAGCACTGAATGCTGGCCCAGGCCCTGGCCATCGCCCGACGGGACATCCGCTCCATCTGGCTGTCGGCTTTCGGCGTGGGCTGCGGGGCCGGCTTCCTCGCTCTCTCCGGAGTGCTGCTGGTGGTGGACCTGCGCGCGGACCAGGCCCGCCTGGACGGCTGGTTCTCCCCCCTGTTCGTGATCGAAGCCCTGCTGGCCTCGCTGTTCAGCGTGCGCAGCTTCGCGGAGGAGGAGCGCACCGGCAGCCTCGAGATCCTCATGACCATGCCCCTCGGACCATGGCGGCTGGTGGCGGGCAAGATCCTCGGGGCCGGCGGCGCACTGGTCATCGCACTGGCCACCACCGTGGTCTGTCCACTGATGGTCGCCCTGGTGGCCAACCCCGATCCGGGCCCGATCCTGACGGGCTATACCGGCCTGGTCCTGGCCGGCCTGGCCTTCGTGTCGGTGGGCGTGGTCGTCTCGGCGGCCACCGACAGCTTCCTGGTGGCCGCCACCGGCTCGAGCGCCGTCCTCCTGGCCCTGTGGTTCGGCGGGGTGCTGGCCGGTGGGTTGAGCGGACGACTCCGAACGGTGCTGACCTACCTGTCCCCGTCCAGCCATGTGACCGGCTTCCTGCGCGGGACACTGTCCCTGGAAGACGCCGTCTACTTCCTCTCTCTCGCCCTGCTCGGCGTGCTCGGCACCCGCTTGGTGCTCGAGGCCCGCCGGTGACCAGCCGCTTCCGGCGGCGCCTGCTGCTCGGCATGGTGTTGGCTGTTTCCGCCGTGGTCATCGGCAACGTGGCCGCCTACGCCCACAATCCCGAGCTCGACCTGTCCTCCGCTGACAGTTTCACCCTGTCCTCCCAGACCACGGCCCTGCTCGGCCAGGTCCGTCATCCGCTCCAGATCACCGCCTTTCTCACCGCCACCGGCCCGGCGGCCTCCGACGCCTCCTACCTGTTGGCCCGCTATCACGAGCTGAACCACTACGTCAGCTGGTCGGTGGTCGATCCCGACGCCAATCCCGGGGAGGCCCGCCGTTACGGGATCAGCGCCTATTCCACCGTGGTCCTGAGCTACCAGGGCCGGCGGGTGACATCGCCCGACGTCCAGGAGGGCGACATCTCCACCGCCATCCTCCGCCTACTCCGGGGCAGGACCGAGACGGTCTGCGTCCTCACCGGTGACGGGGAGCCGAGCCTGTCCGACTCCGGGCCCAACGGGCTGTCGGACGTGTCGGCTCTGCTGCGCCAGAACGCCTTTGAGTCGCTCCCCGTGGATCTGAGCCTCGGCGTGGCCGCCGTGCCCTCGGCGTGCTCGGCCGTGCTGGAGATGGGGCCCCAGCAGCCCTTGCCCACCCCGGAGGTCAGCGCCCTGGAGTCCTACCTGCGGAGTGGGGGCCGCATGATGGTGCTCACCTCCTCGCTATCCAGCGCCGATCCCAACCCCCTGCTCCAGCCCTGGGGTATCGGCTTTCTCGGCGGTCTGGTGCTCGACCCGGCCCGCAGCCAGGGCGTGGACTGGTCCGACGTCGTGGTCCAGGACCTGCCTTCTCTGAGCCCGGTGGACCAGGGGGTCTCCTCGCTGCAGTTCCCGGCTCCGTCCGGGCTGCTGGTGAACCCGACCCAGGGCACAGCCTCGGCTCTGGCCGCCACCAGCTCGCAGAGCTACATCGATCCCAACCCCCAGAGCGGCAGCGTCGCCTTCAGCCCGGGCGATGTTCCTGGTCCGATCGTGGTGGCGGCGGCGGTCGACGTCAGCCGGGTGGTCACCTCCGGGGCCGCCGCCGGGCCGGGAGTCAGCCCCACCCACGTGGAGAGGACCCGCCTGGTGGTGGTCGGCTGTGACACCTGGATGACCAACGGCTTCCTCAACAACCTCGGGAACCGCCGCTTCTTCGCCAACGCCGTCGCCTGGCTCACCGACCAGGACGCCCTGGTGGTGGCCACGTCCCATGCCCCCGGGGATCGTCCCCTGCCCCTGACCCCCGCCCTGCAGTTCGAGCTGCTCGGGATCACCGTCGGCGCCGTCCCCGGATCGATGATCTCCCTCGCCCTCCTTCGCTCCGCCTTGATCCGCCGGCGGGAGAACCGGGACGCCGCCCGCCGGGCCCGGCGCCGCCCGGTCCGGCGCCGGCGGCGCCCGGGATGACCCGGGACGGGCCGGCCAGGGGCCCCGGAGCCAGCCGGCTCCGCCCGGCGCGGGCGGCGGTGACGGTGGTGGGGCTGATGGCGGTGGTGGCACTGGTGGCGGCGTCCTGCGGGTCGGCCCCGGGTCCGGCATCGTCCCCCCCGCCCGTCGTGGTTCCGGGCCGGGCCTCTGACTTCAGCACCGTCTACGTGGAGGCCGGTAACCGCCAGGCCCGGCTATCGGCCGCCCAAACGGCGGGGATGGTCCCGCTCCTGGCCGCCAAGGAGTTCCGCCCCCCCGAGCCGCTGGCCGACTACGGCCTGGCTCCGGCCCGGGCCCGCCTCGTCTACCAGGCCCGGGGGGCGGGCGCCACGGTGCTGCTGGTGGGCGGGCCCACCTTCGACTACCACTTCATCTACGTGATGCGACCGGGCGGACGGAGCCTCTACACGGTGGCCACCGGGCAGCTCGCCCCGGTCCTGGCCCTGGTGGGGGTGGTGGCGCCCCCGCCCCGGTGACAGGCCGGCGCTCAGGGGGCCCGGCGGGCCCGTGGGTTCAGTTGCCCAGGTAGGCCCGGGACAGCACCGAACTGTGCCGCAGCTCTTCGGGCTCCCCGACAAAGTCGATGCGACCGTGGCCCATGACGCAGCAGATGTCGGCCACCTCCAGGGCGAAGGTCATGTACTGCTCCACCAGGAGGATGGACACGCCCCGGGACTTGAGCAGGGCGATGTCGGCAAAGAGCTGCTCCACGATGAGGGGGGCCAGACCCATGGAGATCTCATCGACCAGGAGCAGCCGGGGCTCGGCCAGGAAGGCCCGGGTGAGGGCCAGCATCTGCTGCTCACCACCCGAGAGGCTGCCCGCCCGCTGGTCCAGCCTCTCGGCCAGGCGGGGGAAGTGGTCCATCACCCACTCCAACCGAACGGCTCGCTGGCTCCGGTCGGGACCCGCATTGGCGTTCACCCGGAGGTTCTCAGCCACATCCAGGTTGGGGAATATGCCCCGACCCTCGGGGATGAGGACCAGTCCGTCGGCGGCGATCTCATGCGGCGGCCGGCCGTTTATCCGACGGCCCCCGAAGCGGATGGTCCCCTGAAGGCACTCGAGGGTGCCGGCAATGGTCCGCAGGGCGGTCGTCTTACCGACGCCGTTGGGTCCGAGCAGGGCCACGATGGTGCCGGCGGGAACCGAGAGGTCCAGTCCGTGGAGGACCTCCACCCGGCCGTAGCCGGCCACCACCCCTTCAAGTTCGAGCAGAGGGGGCATGTCTTCTCCGTGGGGTGGGGGTGGCCGGAGCCGTGGTCTCTTCGGCGTCGGCAGTTCCGAGATAGGCGGCCCGCACGGCCGGGGCGGCCGCCACCTCGGCCGGTGTCCCGGAGGCGATGATGGAGCCGAAGTCCATGACATGCACGGTGTCGGAGATGCCCATGACCAGTTCCATGTCGTGTTCGACCAGCAGGACGGCCACTCCGCTGCCCACCACATCACCGAGCACCCGGCGCAACTCCTCGGTCTCGTTGGAGTCGAGGCCGCTGCCCGGCTCATCGAGGAGGAGGAGCTTCGGAC
>DATLUK010000248.1:0-6637 GCA_035533195.1 Acidimicrobiales bacterium
GGAAGACGATGACGATGACCTGGTCAGCCTCGATGATGACGCCGCCGAGTTGGTCGAGGACGAGGTGCTCGATGATGACCTGGCAGAAGACGCAGTAGTCGAGGTCCCCACCGCTCGTCCCGAGGCCGAGGAGGACGATGATGAGGAGGATGAAGAGCCGCTCGATGAGGATGTCGAGGCCAGCCTGGATGTCATCCTCAAAGAACGCCTGGTCGTCCAGGAGGAGGAAGAGGACGAGGACGATGAGACGCCCGACACCGACGACCGCTCGGAAGCCTCAGGCAAGGTGCTGCCCAAACAGCCCGATGAGTTCGTCTGTCAGTCCTGCTTCCTGGTCAAGCACCCCAGCCAGTTGGCCGACCCGGCCAAGATGTACTGCCGGGACTGCGTCTGAGCGCCGGCTGAGATGACCTGGTCGAGGATCCTGGTCGGCACCGACGGCACGGAGCGGGCGGGTCGAGCCGTGGCCCACGCCGCCAGCCTGGCCGCCGCCGTTTCGGCCGAGTTGACCATCGTGACCGCCTACGGCTCCTCCGGGACCAGCCAGGCGGAGGCGGCCCCGGCTGACCTGGCCTGGGCGGCCACGGCTGCCGCCGGGGCCGAGGACGTCGCCTACCGGGCGGCCGATTCGGCCCGGTCAGCCGGGGCGCCCAAGGTCCGAACCCGCACCGTCAACGCCGCCCCGGCCGATGGACTGGCCCAGGTGGCCGAAGACATACAGGCCGACCTCATAGTGGTCGGATCCAAGGGCATGACCTCCTCTCTGCGCTTCCTCACCGGCAGCGTTCCCAATGAGCTTTCCCACCACATCCGGAGGGATCTGCTCATAGTCCGTACCGACTGATCCGGCCCGGAGTCGAGACCGGGACCGGCTGGGCGCTAGCTTCTCGGCCCGTGACCAAGGAGCGAAGCCCCCTAGAGGTGGCCCTGGACCTGTTCGTCTTCGCCCCGGTCGGGATGCTCCTGACCCTGACCGAGGATCTGCCCAAGCTGGTGGAGAAGGGCCGGGGCCGGATCGAGTCCCAGCTCGGCATGGCCCGCATGATGGGGGAGATGGCCGCTCCCCAACTCCAGACCGAGGCGACCAAGATGGTGAAGGGCCTCTTGGACCGGGTGCCCGCTCCGGGGCCCCCGCCCGCTTCCTCCCCGGCCACCCGTCCCGAGCAGGGCCACCGACCCGCCGCCAAGACGGCGGCAGCCCCGTCCGCCCCGGCCCCGTCCGCCCCGTCCGCCCCGTCCGCCCCGGCCCCGCCCGCCCCGGCCGGAGCGTCGGCAGCCCGGCCGGCCGGCCCTCCGCAGGCGCCTGACCCCACCACACTGGCCATCCCCGGTTACGACAGCCTTTCGGCCATGCAGGTCGTCTCCCGTCTCGCCGGTCTGAGCCGATCCGAGCTGGAGGCGGTGCGCAGCTACGAGGAGGGCCACCGGCACCGTAAGACGATCATCAACCGAGCCGATCAGCTCCTGGCCGAAGCGAGCTGATGGAAGCGGCCCGGGTCGCTGTCCTAGGTGACCTGGGCCGCCTCACCCGATTGGCCCGCACCGCCGTGGAGGAAGCCGGCTCCCGGAGGGGAGGAGCCGAGTTGGTGGGCTCCTGGTCAGCGGCCGGTGACGGCTTGATCGAACGGGCCCTGTCTTCCTGTCTCAGCGACCCAACCCGGGCGGTATGGGTCGGAACCGTCGATGACCAGGTGATGGGGTTATCCGTGTGCAGCGGCCCGGAGGGACAGTCTGGCCAGCTGCACCTCTTCTTCGTAGAGCCTGGGGCGCGTGGGGTGGGAGTGGGAGAGTCCATGCTCAACAAGGTCATCGGGTGGCTCCAGGCCAGGGGCTGCACCGGTCTGGATGTGCCCGTGCTCCCGGGGGACCGGAACACCAAGCAGTTCTTCGAAGGGGCCTCCATGGTGGCCCGTCTCCTCGTCATGCACCGCCCGCTGTGAGGCCCGAGGTGTGCGTCGGAGCCGTCGTGATAGACGACGAGCGTCTACTCATGATCCGGCGGGGCCACGGACCGGCGGCGGGGGAGTGGTCCGTGCCCGGGGGCCGGGTCGAGGCGGGGGAGACCCTGGCCGAAGCCGTGGTGCGCGAGGTGTTGGAGGAGACCGGTCTCGAGGTCGTCTGCGATGACCTGTTGGGTTGGGTCGAGCGCATCGATGACCAGTATCACTTCGTGATCCTCGACTTCCGGGCCAGCCTCCTAGGCCGGGCCGATCAGCCGACCGCCGGGGATGATGCCGCCGAGGCCGCCTGGGTGCCCCTCCACCAGGTCAGTGATTTGGCTCTGGTGGAAGGGTTGGCCGAGTTCCTCAGCGACCACGGGCTGCTTCAGCTCTTCGCCTGACCCGCCCGACGGCGCCTTCTCTACCGGCCTTCTCTACCGGCCCTTCCACTGAGGTGGCCGCTTCTCGATGAAGGCCCGCGGGCCCTCGCCGAAGTCCTCGGTCTGAGCGACCCGGATGAAGGCCTCGCTGGTCTGCTTCCAGAGTGTCTCGTCGTCGCTGGTCTGGGCGGCCAGGACGATGTTCCGGCTCTCCCGCACCGCCATCGGGGCATTGGCGCAGATACGTCCGGCCAGTCCGATGGCGGCCTCCAGGGCCTCTCCGGGTTCCACCAACTCGTTGATCAGTCCGAGGGCGTAGGCCCGCTCGGCCGGAATCGGATCCCCGGTCAGGGCCAGCTCCATGGCCACGTTGCGGGGGATGGCCCGGGGAAGTCGGAACAACCCTCCGGCTGCCGCCACCAGGGACCGCTTCACCTCAGGCAGCCCGAAAGCGGCCTTGGTTGACGCCACCACCAAATCGCAGGCGAGGACGATCTCGCAGCCTCCTGCGAAGGCCGGCCCATCCACGGCGGCGATGAGAGGCTTCGTCCTCTCCCTCGTCACCACTCCGCCGAAACCGCCGCGCTGGGTCGAAATCGATCCGGCCTGGCCCGAGGCGATGGCTTTGAGATCGGCGCCGGCGCAGAAAACCGTCCCTTCCCCGGTGATGATGCCGACCCAGGCGTCGTCTTCAGCTTCCAGGCGATCAAGGGCGGCCTCTATGCCCTGAGCTACCTCGGCGTTGACGGCGTTGCGGGCCTCGGGACGACGAATGGTGATGATCGCGGTCTGACCGCGCTTCTCGTAATCGATCATCCTCGGAACTTACTCAGCCGGATCGGCTGCGGTCCCGTTGGCCCCGCCTTCGCCCTCCGGCTCGGCCTCCTGGGCGGCTACTTCCTGGGCGGCTGGTGCCTCCGGGGCAGTATGGGATGCCACCTCGGCCCGCTGTGGCGCCTCCTGGACTACATATGCATCAGAGACGGTTCCACTAAAGGTCGACAAAGTCGATTCGGAGACAGTCTCGATGGCCTCAGGGGAGCCGGCGGCCGCCTCTTCCACCTGGATGACCATGGCCGGCTCGACCGGGGCTTCCGCAATGGGGTCGGTGGCCGGCTCGACTGGGGCTTCCGAATTGGGGGCGGTGGCCGGCTCGACTGGGGCTTCCGCAGCCGGCGTCGAGGGAGGCGGGGGAGGGGGAGGTACCGGCCGGGGACCACGAGGCGGGCGAGCGGGGCGCGCCGTCAGGGAGCGGGGCGGCACCGGTACGGGGGCCGGGGGCCGGGCCAGACCCAGCAGCGGAGCCAACGCCGGGACCTGACCGGCCGCCTGGCGGGCGGCGGCCAGAAGCTCCGGCGAGGCCGGGCTGGGCAGGGCCACCGGCTTGACACTCCGGCGGACAGGGGAGCCGACCACGGCTTCGAGCAGATCCGCCCAACGCTCGGCGGGTAGTTCAGCCGTCATGGCCATCCCGGCGGCTTCGGCCAGCTTCACGGCCACGTCGGCCGGCAGACGGACCCCGGGGTCGGGCGGGCGACCGGTGAGCCGGAGCGCCCGCATGAACTTCGACTCCTCCATGGCGGTGGTGATGTCGGTCACCCAGGAGGTGCGTTGCGCCTCCACCCGGCGGTGCAGCGCCTCTCGAAGGCCGCTGGCTAGCAGGCGGGTCTCATCGTCTCGGGCCGCGGCCTCCGAGCCGGCTACCACCGAGCGGAGGTCGCGGATGCCGATCTCATCGCCCATGGCCGCGGCCGCCTCGGCCCGGTCCCTCCACTCGGCCGACTTGAGCCGGGGAAGTAGATCCTCGGCTATGGCCAGGATGGGCCCGGTGCTCACCGGAGGACGACCTTCGGCCTTGGCCTTCTCGGTCTCAGCCGCCAGGGCCTGGCGGACGGCAGGCAGGCCGCCGCGCAGCACCTGTTGGGCGATGGGCAGATGCTCGGGCGCGACGGTCTCCAAGATGGCGTCCCGATAGGTCGAGCCAGGGGTCAGCCGCTTGGGAGCGGGGCGGGACGGGGCGGCCGAACCGGTTCCGGTGCGGGTCGGGCGCCCACCCTCCCGCGGGAAACGTCCACCGGGGGGCCGGCCCTCGCCACCGGTCCGACCGGGACTGCGGGCATCGGACCGGCGGGGACGAGCGGCATCCCCGTCGCGCCCGGGGCCACGGGCGGTATCGGGTCCGCGGTGCTCGGGCCGGCCGGCCTCTCCGTCCGGACGTGGGCCCCGAGGGCCGCCGCCATCCGGCCGTCCGGCGCCATCCGGCCGTCCGGCGCTACGTCCGGCGGGACGGTCGGTCCGGGCGTCGGTGCGGGGTCCGCGCCGATCGTCGCGTCCGCCTTCCCGTCGAGGCCGGTCGTCCCGGTCCCGCCGTCCGCCGCCCCTCGTCACGAGGGTGGTGATCACTCCCGGCCCGGGGTCCTGGCCGGAGCCGATCACCTCGAGCCGGTCGGGTTCGGCAGCCTTCTGCTTGGGCGGGATGACCGAGAGGATGGTTATGCCGTCAACGTCGAAGTCCGCCTCCGCCTTGAGCACGTCACCCGCCTTGGCCCCGGCGTACAGGACGCCACCGTTCAGGACTCCCTTGGGCTGGCGGGCACCTGCAGCCCGCCAGGTCCAGGTCCCATCGTCCCTAGCACTGGTCAACTCGATCTCTATGCGGCGCGACATGACGGAGGGACACGCTATCGGTTGGCCACAGCTACGCCCCAGGGCGGCCCGTTCCCGACTTTTCGACACTTACTGGAACCGCCTCTCTGGCAACTATGTCCCGGGACGCCTGCGAATGGCTCCGACCGCCGATAATCCTCGTTATGTTAAGTTGGTCATGTAGGGAGCCGGCCAGACGGTCGGCGGGGACAGATCCCCTGGACGGCTACCCTCCCCCTATGGCCGGACGGCGCGGCAGCGACGGCGGCCTCGGAGCGGAACGCCCGGAGTCCTTGGCCGACCGGCTCCGGAGGACGTTCCTGAAGCCGGCGCCGGAGCCCGAGCCGGGCGCGACCCGACCACCGGTCCGGCCGCCGACCGAGGATGAGCTGGAAGCCCGGGTCCGGTCGATGGACGACCAGGAACGCCTGCTCGGCGTGGTGGCCGCCCCGCTGGCGGCCCTGATCGGCATCCTGATCGGCGGCGACGAAATCTCCCACGCCACCCACAGCCAGCTTTCCACCTACTACAGCCTGCTGGGTGTGCTCGTCGCCCTGGCGGTGGTCATGCTGATCACCGCCCTGACCCGCAAGCGGATGTACCTGGGGATCTCCCTGGCCCTCTACGGCCTGGCCGTGTTCAACCTCCACTACTGGGGCTTCGGCATCCCCTTCATCCTGGGCGGCGCCTGGCTCCTGATCCGCTCCTACCGCATCCAGCGGGAGTACCGGGAGGCCACCGAGGGCCCCCACGGCTCGGGACGGGGCCGAGGCGGCGCCGGGCCCCGACCCAGCAAGCGCTACACGCCGCCGACCACCCGGCCCCCCCGGCCTACCCGCCCGGAGGAGTAGGCGAGGACTCGCCTAGCGATTCCCCCGCCGCCTCATTGCCATGGCCCGGAGCCCGAGGGCCAGGGCGGCGGCCAGGAGCAGGCCGGCCCACACGAAGCCCAGCCAGGAGGCCCGCTCCCGGACCAGCTCCGCCGGGGTGGCCAGATCCCTCGGGTCCGTAGGCGCCACCACCAGGGCCAGATGCGACCCAGGAGCGCGCAGGCTCGTTCCCGGGAGGACCTCGGACCAGGTCCGGCCCCCGAGGCTGAAGTCGGCCCGGCAGGTGTAGCCGACCCCGTTGCTGCCACTGCCTCCCAACAGGCCCTCGCAGCCTGAGACCGTCGCCGTCACCACCCGGCCATGGTGGCGGAGCCGGTTGATACCGGCGTTGGAAAGCGAGGCGGACACCATGAGGCCAACGCTGGCGCCGACCAGGCCGACCAGGGCCACCCAGAGGAGGACCCGGCGCAGCGCCCGGGTATCCACGGCCACCCCGGCCCCCCGGAGGGTCGACGCTGGCTCCTCCTCCCCCGCCGGCGTCGGTGCGATGCCGTCGATGGTAGAGGTTCAGGTGGTCCGATCTCCTGTTCACGCGTTGGTAACACGAGTGTGACTTTGCAGAAACTCTCGCTGAGCATTCTGTGGCCACGGCAGGGCCGATCCCCTGCCGTCACCCCGGTCAACCGCTGCCAGACAGGCGGGGCCACCGGGTCGCCCATCCGTCGAGAGGAGCAACTCAGCCGTGCACGAACTCCTAGGTGCCGCAGTTTCGGTGCCCTATCCCAGTTGGCTGAACACGGGGGACAACACCTGGCAATTGGTGGCGGCCACCTTCGTCGGC
>DATLUK010000249.1:0-18856 GCA_035533195.1 Acidimicrobiales bacterium
AAGAGGTGATCGGACCGGGAGGCGGCCAGCAGCTCGGCGCTGTAGCCGGGGAGGGAAGGGAGCTGGTAGCGACCCGACACCACCCGGACCGGATCCACGAAGTGCTCGTGCAGGTGCTCGGAGTACTCCGTCATCCGTCCCTCCAGCGATCCGGAGACAGCTATGTAGTCGAAGGCGGACAGGTGCTGGACGTACTCACACAGGCCGACCCCGCCGGCGTGGGGACACACCGGCACCCCGAACTTGTCGGCCAGCAGCATGACGGCCACGGCTTCGTTGACCCCGGCCAGCCGGCAGGCGTCGAGCTGGCACACCGAGATGGCCCCAGCCGACATGAGCTGTTTGAACATGACCCGGTTGTGGGCGTGCTCGCCCGAAGCCACCCGGATGGGAGCCACGGCGCGGGCGATGGCGGCGTGGCCGAGTATGTCGTCGGGTGAAGTCGGCTCCTCCATCCAGTAGGGATCGAAACGAGCCAGCTCCCGGGTGCGGGCGATGGCCTCGGGAACGTCCCAGACCTGGTTGGCATCCATCATCAGACGCACGTCGGGACCTACAACCGATCGGATCAGGCCCGCCCGCCGGGCGTCGTCCTCGGCCGAGCGGCCGACCTTCATCTTGAGCGCCGTCCAGCCCTCGGCCAGGGCGGCTTCACAGAGGGTCCGGACCTGGGACTCGTCGTATCCCATCCAGCCCACCGAGGTGACATAGGCCGGGTAACCGTCGGCTTGGAGATGCTGGATTCGCCGAGCGCGGCCAGGCTCCATGGCGGCCAATCGGTCGGCGGCCTCGTCCTCGTCCAGAGCGTCGCGCAGGTAGCGGAAGTCGACCAGGTCGACCAACTGGCGGGGGGTCATGCCGGCCAGCAGGGCCCACAGGGGCACGCCCCGCGTGTTGGCGCAAAGGTCCCAGACGGCGTTGACCACCGCGGCGGTGGCCAGATGGATGACACCCTTCTCCGGGCCGATCCAGCGCAGCTGGCTGTCTCCGGTGATCCGACGCCAGAAGCCGCCCATGTCCTCGAAGAGCTCCTCGGTGTCCATGCCGACCACGAAGCGTTCGAGCACGGAGGCGGCCGCCACGCACAGCTCCGTGCCCCGACCGATGGTGAAGGTGAGGCCGTGGCCCTCCAGCGCTCCGCCCGTCCCGTCCCCGGCGCCAGCGCCGTCGGTGCGTAGGACCACGTAGGCGGCCGAATAGTCCGGGTCCAGGTTCATGGCGTCGGATCCCGCCAGACTCCGGGAGGTGGGGAAGCGGACGTCGGAGACGTCCATGGCCGTTATCCGCGTCACGCCTCCACCCACCTGGTCCCACCGGCCACGTGGCATCGTACGCTGCACCCCGGAATGCGTGTCTCAGGGAATTCCCAGGAGGCTCCCAACCCGGACGGAGGCTCAGCCCCGAACATGGTCACCGGACCCGGACCACGGGTAGGACAGCCTGGAGGGCAGATGCGTCACGGGACCTGGAGCACGCCATGAGCAGTCGGCTCATCTGGTACATGGCCCGCTCCAGCGGGATCGTCACCTGGGCCCTCTTGGCCGCCAGTGTGATCTGGGGCCTCGCCCTCACCACCCGAGCCTTCGGGCGCCGGCCCCGACCGGCCTGGATCCTCGACCTCCACCGGTTTCTGGGCGGTTTGGCCCTGGTCTTCCTGAGCATCCACATGACTGCGATATCCCTCGACACCTACGTCCACTTCGGCCTGGTCAGCCTCCTCGTCCCCTTGACCGGCTCCTGGCATCCGGTGGCGGTGGCCTGGGGCATCGTGGCCATGTACCTGATGGTGGCGGTGGAGGTGACCAGCCTGCTGCGCACCCGGCTCTCGCCCCAGCTCTGGAGAGCGGCCCACTACGCCGCCTTCCCCCTACTGGCCCTCGGGACCATTCACGCCCTCACCGCCGGCACGGACCGCCACACCGTCGTACTGCGCTACGGGATGCTGGCCGTGCTGGCCGTGGCCATCATCCTGGCCGCGGTGCGCGTCGCCAAATCCGAGTACCACGACGTGATGACCGCCCCGGTCCGCACCCCCGACCGCCGGCCCCACCACCGGCGGGTCAATGCCTCCCGGTCGGCGACCCGGTGAGCGCCACCCGGAAGGCTCCGGCCCGGCAGGCGCCGGCGCCTTCCCTCCCCCCGGCCCGCCTCCTGGCCGGGGCCAAAGCCGGATCCGCCATCGGCCTGGCCGCCCACCGGGCGACCTACACCCGGCCGCCCCAGGTATCGACCCAGCCCCGGCGCAACCTCATCGAGCTGATCGGCCAGGCCGGTCTACAAGGCCGGGGCGGGGCCGCCTTTCCCACCGCCCGCAAGCTCAAGGCGGTGGCCGACGGGGCCGGTCCCCGGGTGGTGGTGGCCAACGGCACCGAAGGAGAGCCCCCCAGCGCCAAGGACCAGACGGTCATGGCGCATAATCCGCACCTGGTCATCGACGGTGCCCTCCTGGCCGCCGCGGCCGTCGGCGCCACCCAGATCCTCATAGGGGTCGACCGCGCCCACCGCCGGGCGCTGGACGCCATGCGGGCGGCGTTGGCCGAGCGCACCTCTTCCGAACCGCTGGGGGTCAACCTCAGGCTGGCCGGCACCCCCTCGCGCTACGTAGCCGGAGAGGAGACCGGCCTGGTCCAGTGGATGAACGGCGGTCCGGCCATGCCCACCAGTGTTCCCCCCCGACCATTCCAGAAGGGGGTGGCCGGCCTGCCCACCCTGGTCCAGAACGTCGAGACCCTGGCCAGCATCGCCCTCATCGCCCAGCACGGCGCGGAGTGGTTCCGCCAGCTGGGCACCCCAGAAGAGCCGGGCGGCCGCCTGGTTACCGTCAGCGGGGCCGTGCGCCAGCCGGCGGTGATGGAGGCGCCCATCGGGACTTCCATCGCCACCCTGATCCAGGCGGTGGGCGGCCCGACCGAGGAGCTGTCGGCCATCATGGTGGGCGGCTTCTACGGGACCTGGCTGCCCCTCGGCGCTCTGGATGCCCCCTACAGCCGGGCCGGGCTGTTGCCCCTCGGTGCCAGCCCCGGGGCCGGCGTCATCGTGGCCCTGCCGGCGTCGGCCTGCGGCCTGGCCGAGACGGCCCGCGTGGTCTCCTGGTACGCCGGGGAGAGCGCCGGTCAGTGCGGGCCATGCATCTTCGGACTAGCCGACCTGGCCGAGTTGTTCGCCCAGGTGGCGGCGGCCCGGGCCAACCGGGACGACCTAGAGACGGTGCGGCGCTGGGCGGGGGATATCGAGGGACGAGGGGCCTGCAAGCACCCCGACGGGGCGGTCAGGTTGGTTCGAAGCGCCTTGAGCGTCTTTACCGATGAACTCGCCAGACACATGGGCACGGGAGAGTGCCGGGGCAACGGCCAGCCCATCCTCCGGGTTCCCCCGCCGGGCAAGACGTGGAGGTGAGGAACCTGAGCGCCAGCGTCATTCGGGTCGACCCGATCGCCTGTGTCGGGCACGGAATCTGCGCTGATCTGTTCCCCGAGTGGATACACCTGGACGACTGGGGATACCCGATCCTGCTCCAGGAAGCCATACCGGCCCACCTGCTCGATCAGGCCAAGTGGGCGGTGGCCAACTGTCCGGCTCTCGCCCTGCGCCTGGCCGACGTGCAGTAGGCGCCACCGTGACCGGCACCACCCCGGCCGGCTCCTCCGAGATCAGGTTCCGGGCCATGGGCACGGCGTGTCATCTGATCGTCACCGGCGGACCGAAGGGACTGCTCGACACACTGCGCCAACGGGTCGATGAGCTCGACGCCCGTTGGAGCCGCTTTCGCCCGGACAGCGAGGTCAGCCGGCTCAACTCCTCTCCCGAGGTCTTCGTGCCTGTTTCCAACGACACCCTGACCCTGGTCCGGCGCGGCATCCAGGGCTGGATGCAGACCGGCGGCTTGTTCGATCCGACCCTCTTGGGACCGCTCATCCGGGCCGGCTACGACCGGGACTTCGATGAGGTGACCGCCCGGCCGGCGTTGGGGCACAGCGACCTTGGCAGGGGTTGCGCCGGGATCGTCATCCGGGACGGCGCCGTTCGGCTCCCGGCCGGGACCGGCTTCGACTCCGGAGGACTGGGCAAAGGCCTGGCCGCCGACCTGATGGCCCTCCAGGCCGTCCGGGCCGGGGTCGCTGGCGCTTGCATCAATCTGGGCGGGGACATCCGGGTCACCGGAACCGGACCGGAAGGGGCCGGTTGGACGGCCAGCATCGATCACCCCGGCCTCGAGTCCCCTCTGGCCCTGGTAGGTCTGGCCGACGGGGGGATGGCCACCTCTACCACCCTGTTGCGTCGCTGGTCGGTGGACGGAGCGCAGATGCACCACCTCATCGACCCGGCCACCGGCCTGCCCTCAACCGCTCCGGCCGAATTCGCCACCGTCATCGCCGCCGAGGCCTGGCTGGCCGAGGTCCTCACCAAAGCTGTCATGCTCAGTCAGTCGCCCGAGCCTCTGGCCGCCCTCCGGGGCACCGGGGCCGAGGGCCTGGTCGTCACCGCCGACGGGAGGGTGTCGGCCTCGACCGGCTTCGGAGCGTTCCTGGGCGACGCCGGCCTGCCGGAGAGGATCTGACCCGTCACCACTGCGGGCCGGACCTACGAGCCGGACCAGCCGCCCGGGGTGCTGTAGGTGGCTGTGCCCTGGCCCGACGCGGACGAGGCGGTGGCGCCGCCGCCGGCCGAGGAGGGCCGCGGCTGACCGTCCGTGGCCCCGCTGCTCCCGGTCGCGCCTGAGCGGCTCTTGCTCGAACCCGGAGCCGCGCCGGCGGAGTTGGAGCCGGTGGCTGTCGCTGAACCGTTGCCGGCCCGGTCCGCCGAGCCTGACGCCGCCGGCGCTCCAGAGGCGCCCGGACCTGAGGCGCCCAAGGCGGTTCCACCGCCGGTACCCGGGGCGAGAGCCGACCCAGCCGAGCCGCCGGCCGAGGCCGGTGCGGACAGCACCTGGGCTGAAGGGATCACCGGCACCGGAGTGCCCTCCACAGCTCGGTCCGCGCTGGCGGAGCTCCAGTCCGAACCGGCCGAGCTGGGCGGGGCCGGCACGATCGAAAGGGCGGTGGCGGCCAGGCTGCCGTCAGAAGCCTTGGACCCCTTAGCCACGATCCAGGTGCCGGCGGTCGCTTCGGATACCACCGCTGCGGCCGTCTGGGTATAGCGGGTGGCCGCGCCCGTATCCACGGTCACGGTGGTCCCCCCTGACTCGGTGACGGGGAAGCTAGCCGTGCCCGGCGCGCCCACTGTCCCGGACAGGTCGGTATGCGATCCCTCGGCGCCGGCGGGATCCTTCGGTTCCGCCTGGGCGGACCCAGCTACGGGAGAAGTGGGCCGGAGGTCGGACTGCTCTGAGTTGGATGTACCCGCAGTCGTTCCGCCCGCAGGCTTAGATGAGCTGTCGAGAGTGGAGGTCAGCCGGGCCGGCTGGGCGCCTCTGGCTGCCGTCAGCAGAGATGGGAGCTGGGCACCCCCGGTGGTGAGGGCGAGTCCGATGGCGCTGAGCCCGGCGGCGCCGGCCAGCAGCCCGCCACCGATCCGGCCCTTCCGGGACAGCATCGGGGATCTCTTTGCCTTGGGCATCCAGATGTCTTCATTCCGATCCATAACAAACTCCTTTTTGTACCGCGTGAGACCACGGTAAGGACCGGCGCCTTTAGCCGACTGCTAGGCAGGGATAAATGTCGGTTAAACCCGACTGGGCGCTCGCCCGCCAGTGCGGCTCATCGAGCGCCGAACCCCTGAGGGCTAGGTCAGCTTCCCCCGCCGGAAGTTTGCCCCGAGCCCGACGGCTGCGACGGCTGCGGGGCCGTGGTGGTGGGAGGAGCCGTGGTCGGAGGTGTCGTGGTCGGAGGTGTCGTGGTCGGGGTGGTCGTGGTCGGGGTGGTCGTGGTCGGCGCGGCCGTAGTGGTAGGGGCGGCGGCGGCCGGTGCCGCCGGGCGCGAAGGAGCTGTGGCGCTGGCGGCGGCCGGGCGGGCGGAGGTGGTCGAAGTCGAAGTCGGTGTCGAGGGGACCGTCACTCGGGCCGGCGCCGGGGCCGAGCTTGCGGACGGATGGCCTGCCGCGGTCGGTGCCAGAGATGACGCAGTGGCCGGGGCGGCCGCGGGGCGGACCGAGGCTCCGGGAGCGCCGGCCACCGCCACGCCACTGGCGCCTGCCATGGTGACGCCACGGGCGGCGGTGGGATTGGCCAGTCCGTCGGTCACCGCGAGGAGGCCGACCACGCCGATCAGACCCGAGGCGCTGAGACCACCGGCCACCACCCGGGCCCGGGCTGCCGGATGGCGGCGCCGCCAGGTGAGCGCCGAACTCGACACCTGGTACGGGTCCGGGCCAGGACCTGGGATCGGGAAACGGGGGGTCATATGAGAACTATCTCGCGCCCGCACCCGGGAAGGGTTCAGGCGGGGGTTAAGCCTGTCAAAAATCCCTCAGCAGCTCCGCGACGATACCTGAACAACCGACGGCGGCACCTTCGGCACCCGGTTGGATCACTCCGAGGTGACCGGTAAGTCACCTTGTCCTGGGGGAAAGCCCGATGACCGACACCTTCAATCTCATGACCGCCGACGTCCCGGTGGAGGAGTCCGAGCGGCCGGACCAGTTCGAGGCCCTGGCGGCCCGGCTCGGCCTGGAGAGGTTGGCCTCCAAGATGAAGATCGGCCTCGAGCGGATCATCGAGCGGCGGCGCCGTAGCCAGGTCACCTCTTACCTCGCCTGCTCCGCCCACTCCAGCCACCGGTAGAGGTCCCAGGCGTCCCCGCCCCGCTTGTGGAGTGACGAAGGGCTCCGGGTCTCCGATGGCGTGGAGCTTCATTGCCAACCAGTCCGGCTGCGACGGCGAGGGTGCCATAGCTCAGAGGGGAGGGCCGTGAGAACGAAGGGGCCTGACCGACCGTCGACCGCCGCCAGCCCGTCTCTGGGGACACAGCTCCCGGGCTCGGGCGTAACGAACGAGCGGAGACTTGCAGTGCCGCTCTACCCTTCAGGAAGGTCATGCTCAACGGCACTTTGTCAGAGGCGTGGGAACGCTTCCGAAGAGCCAGCCGGGGATGGAGGAGTCCGAGGAAGGAGACATGGTGAGTGAAGCACTGGCGGAAGAGGCGCTGGCCCTGTTTGTGGCGGGCGAGAATGGCGAACTCGCGGCCATGTTCGACGGAAAGATGGGAGACGCCGTCTCCGTCGAGAAGGTCGCAGCCGTGCAGGCCAGAGCCGAGCAGAGTAACGGCCGATACGTGACCCACGGCGCGGCCACTGTGGTACTCGGCAAGCGCGCAACGGTCGTCTACGACTTTCCGCTGTACTACGAGCGCCGGCGAGCCCACCTTCAGGTGGCGGTACGCGACGACCAAGTCGCGGGCCTGTTGCTACGTCCGGGCTGGCCAACCGGGCGATGGAACCGATCGAGGAAGGTCCTCCGAGAGCTGCTGAGAGGCACTGGCCCTCCATCCCCATGACGCCGGTCAGGCGAGATAGGGGGTCCTTAGCCGAAGGAGTGTTTGGCGTCTCAGCGCTCGCCTCCTTCGCTGTGCCCATCGACGGCTTGACCGCGGCGCTGCTTCTCTTCGAGGCTGGCGCCCGTTTCGGTGGTCGGAAGGCCGTATTCGGTCGCAAGGACTTTCGCCGCGAGGAGGGGTAGGCGGAGCCGGGAAGCGACTTCCGGCCGGAGGCGTACTAGCGACAGTTCCGCCAGGACCCCGACTCCACAGCCTCCGCGCCTAAACCCGCTTGCCGGCCTTCATCGGCCCCGATACCCTCGGTTGTTGTGGGGATCTCGGCTGGGGATAGCCGTAGGGGGAGTCGAGGGCCCAAGGGGCTCGGCCTGGCCCGCCTGGTGGTTGTTGGACTGTTGGTAGCCGACCTGGGTGCGCTGGTGTTCTTGCCCATCACTCCCAGCGCGGCGGCAGTGAGAGGCACCCTCCGGCAGGCGGCCGTACATACCTTGTCGGCGGGCACCGCCCGGCTGGAGTTGACCGTCGACATCAAACTGACCGGGCCGAACCTGCATTTCGCCTACCGCGAGGTCGCGGTCGGGGTTGTCGACTTCGTCGGTCAGGAGATGGACCTAACCACACAGGGCGGCTCGGCGGCGGGGACCGAGCTTCGAGCCGTCAACGGCCGGGTCTATGAGAAGTTGCCTGCCGCAGTGTTGGCTCTCCGACACATCTCGACCCCCTGGGTATCCCTCCCGGGACTGGTAACTCCGACCGTCATACCTGGGGGTGTGGCCAACGGGAATCCTGCCCAGACCATCGCCCAGCTCGAGACTCTCTCGGCGGGCACGGTCACCGGAGCGACCGAAGCGGGTTCCAGTGACATTCGAGGGGTGCGCGCTACCCAGTACAACCTGAGCTTCAACCTGACCGCTCTGCGGAACAAGAGCACCTCGCTGCTGGCCAGCCTGGGCTTGAGCCAGCCGGGTTTGGAGATCCAGTACGTAACCCAAAGCGTCTGGGTGGACGCTCAAGGCCTGATCCGACGCCAACAGGTCCACTCCGGTGCCACCGAGATCGTCCTCGGGCGGTCCGTCTCGGTGAATGGCGACGTCACCGTTGAGCCCTATGACTTCGGAATTCCCGTCAGCGTGCATGCGCCCCCGGCGGGTCAGACGACGGCGCTGGAGAATCTCGGTGCGCTCATCGCGCCGCCTCAGCCAGCGCCCTGAGGGTGACCCCCGTACATGAAGCATGCCATCGGGGGTGTTGAGCCGGAGGCCCGGATCAAAATGGCACTGTGATCACCTTGGCCGGCAGGGCGGAACCACCTGCTGGTCCCAACCGGAAACGATCTGGAACCGCTTCGAGCCCGCCCCAACAGCGCAACACCTCGCTCGGAGGTTGCCCATTTCAGACAAACGATGCCAGTCGCATCTGAACCCGGTGCCAGGACGCCGAACTCGTCACCACCGAGGCGGGCCAGAAAGTCTCCCCCACCGCGGATCACTGTCCCCCAGGCCTGGGCAAGCTGCTGAAGCAAGCGATCTCCGGCTTGGTGGCCGTCGCGGTCGTTGACCGCCTTGAATCCATCCAGGTCGATCATGGCCACCGAACACGGGGCACCCGCGCGCCGGGAGTGCTCCAGCTCCTCTTCGAGGCGTTCGTCCCAAGCCCGTCGGTTGGCCAGTCCGGTGAGGGAATCTTCTCTGGCATCCATCTCCAGGGCGCCGACCAGTCCGAAGACGATCGGTCCCAGGACGATCAGGACGCCGAAGACCGCCAACCACGCCACCAGAGGATTCGAGATCCTGGGACCGAAGGCCAGAACGCCGGCATAGGCAGCCCCGCCGTGGCAATGTGGGCCAGAGCACTGGTGAGGGGGAAGTACGACAGGGCAAAGAGGGCGACCAGGAAGTAGAGGTTGGCCAGTCTTAACTGCTGGCTGAGTCCAGCTCCCGCCACCACGCTCACCAACAGGTTCCCGACGGCGACGTCGACCTGCAAGCTCCAGTGGGGAAGGCGGGAGCTGGCCCGCCAGACTCGGAAGAGGCCGGCCACTCCCGCCGCCGAGATCAGGCATAGAAAGGCAGGTTGGGACCAGTGCCGCAACGGCAGCACGAAGGGCCACGGTCGTGGCTCCCTCCACTCAGAGAAGGGCCGCCGCCCGATCCGGCCGAGCCAGCAGCGCTCTGACCCACGCGGCCACCGAGGCACCCGGGCCGGCGCTGGCCAGGCGGGTCGGCCCTGAGCTTCGAGTCAACTTCATCGGCTCCGTCCACGATCGGCCACCACGACCGCCTCGAAGGCCTCGGGGGTCAATGGTCGGTAGAAGTGAAAGCCCTGCGCCTCCTGACAGCCCAGGCTCAGCAGAGTGTCGGCTTGGGCCTGGTTTTCGACCCCTTCGGCGATAGGGGAAAGATCCAGTGCCTCGGCCAGGGCCAGCACGGCTTGGACGAGGGCCGTGTCATAGGCGTCCTCAGGAAGGCCGGCCACGAAGGACTGGTCGATCTTCAAGATGTCCACCGGGAACCGGTTGAGGTAGGACAACGAGGAGTACCCGGTGCCGAAGTCGTCGATGGCGATGCTCACCCCCGTGGCGCGCAGGACGCTGAGCACATCGCAGGACCGCTCCACGTCGTCCATGAGGACACTTTCGGTGATCTCCAGGACCAGGTGGCCCGCATCCACCCCGGAAGCGGCGATGGCCCCGGCGAGGATGTCCTCCAGGCCCCCAGCGCTGAGCTGGCGGGCCGAGATGTTGATGGAGACCGACAGGTCGGCCATGAGGGGCTGCCAGCCGGCCAGGCGCCGAGTGCTCTCCTCGATGACCCACTTGCCGATGGGGACGATGAGGCCGGTCTCCTCGGCCACGGAGATGAACTCGGAAGGAGCCAGCCGACCCCGCCGGGGGTGCTCCCAGCGCAGGAGGACCTCGCCACCCAGGATATGGCCGTCGGCCAGGGCCACCAGGGGCTGGAAGGCGAGGGAGAACTCCCCTCGATCCACGGCTCGACGCAGCTCGCTGGCAATGGCCAGACGCCGTCTGGAGGTGACCCCTAAGGCGTCGGTGAAGAACTCGGTGCGAGCCTTGCCGTTGGCCTTGGCCTGCATGAGGGCAGTGTCGGCATTGCGCAGAAGGGTGCCGGGGCGCTCAGCGTTGCCCCCGGTGGCCACCCCCATGCCGACGGTGAAGTCGAGCTGGACATCGCCCCACTCGAATGGGGCGTCCAATACCGCGCTGAGGGCCTCGACCAGTTTCTGGGCGAATGGACCGCTGCCCTCGGAAACGACGACGAACTCGTTGGCCCCGAAGCGGGCCACGGTGTCTCGCTCGGCCACCGCCGCGGAGAGTCGAGAGCCGACCTCGACCAGGAGGGCGTCCCCGGCGGTATGACCGTAGGAGGTGTTGAGGATCTTGAACTCGTCGATATCGATGAAGACCACGGCCACGCCGGGGGACTGTCCCCTGGCCCGCCCGAGGGCCAGCGAGAGACGATCGGCCAGCAACAGGCGGTTGGCCAGGCCGGTAAGAGGATCATGGCGAGCCCGGAAGGACAATTCGTCCTCGAAGCCCTTCCGCTCAGTCAGGTCGGTGATCATCCCGAGCTGGCCGGCATAGTCGCCTTTCCGGTCCAGAAGGGGACTTTCGTTGACTAGCACGGGGACAAGGACGCCGTCCTTGTCCCGAAGGGTCATCTCCCGCTCGCCTATCAATCTCCCATCCGCCCGCTGGGCCGCCTCGGCCGCGGCGGCATCGGCTCCCCCGGGCCCGTAGAACTCGGAGATGGGACGCCCGACGAGATCCTGGGCGGAGTAGCCGAGCAGGTCGGCGGCGACCTGGTTGGCCTCGGAGATGGCCATGTCCAGATCGACGGTCAGGATCGCCTCCGTCGCTGTCGCGGTCATCTGGCGATAGCGGGAGTCGGCCTGGCGGGCGTCGGCCCGGGCGTCATCTCTCTCGGTGACGTCAGTGACCACCGTCATCCACAGGCGACGTCCGGCCCGTTCGAAGCTCCTGGAGGCCAACTCGACAGTGAAGGTCGTCCCGTCCTTGGCCATGTGGGTGACCCCCGGAAGGCTCCGCCGGGCCGCATCGTCCATCTCGACCCAGTCCGATGGGGAGTCCTCCCGGCCATGGGGCCGATGAAGGTCCAGGACGGTGAGCGCGGCGAACTCCTCTGGGCTGTAGCCGTAGCGCTCCCGCCCGGCGGCGTTCACCGCCACGATGTCGAGGCTGTCCGCATCGACCAACAAGATCGGCTGAGGATGGCTCTCGAACAGCCCGGAGTAGGCCTGGTCACGGCGGGCGGCGGCCGAGGCGAGGCGAAGGACCAAACCCAGGAGGACCGCCCAGACCACCAGGCCCGCGCTCAATGAACCCAGAACGAGCCAACCGAGACCTGAGCTTCGGGGAAGAACGTCGGCCCCCAGACCCACGGCGGCAAGCCCGGCCCTGGTCCCACCCACGATGATGACTGGTCTGATGGGCCGTTCGTGGGTCTGTGACACCCGGCTCCTTTGAGACTGACCGTTGGAGCCCTTTAACCGTACCAGTCTGATTCGGTCCCGCCCTGTAGTGGTGGCGTATGGCGGTGCCACCAAGAAGCAACCGGGCTTCACCGCCCCAGGCTCGGCCCTTCGATGTGAGGGCCCCGATCCGGATGGAGGTGGCGATAAGCCTCGGCCTGTTGGTGAAGCTGTTGCTCCCGCAGGGGAGCACCGACCACCTCCCGCTCGTGGGCCAGCTCGTCGGCCCGAAGCGGCCGGCCGCTCCACGATGTCCTGGGTGCGCAGGTGTTAGTGGTCCCAAGCCCTCAACATCGGAAGCTGCGGCTCGTACGCGCCGCCGACATCCCCGACGACGCTCTGGTCGTGTTGAGGGCGGCGCCGGGTGACTCAGGCCGCACACTGCGCAACCTGGTCGATGACGCGGCCGACTCGGCGGCCACCTATGTCGTGTTGGGGGCCAACCGCGAACGGGAGATCCTCCACGGAGTCTCGGTCTTCGCTCAGCGTTCGGGAGTGTCTGTCAGCGACGTCCTGATCCGCTTCCCCATGTCGCCCTTCGTGCTGGAGATGAGCGTGGGCGACTTGCGCCGAGCTGGCTTTGCGCTGTGGGCGACCGGGGCCAACCCGGACCACTACGACGTTCAGCTGGTGCCCGGCCGAGTGGAAGGGGTCAACCCTCCTGCTTCGGCGAAGGAGCTTCGCGGCGCGGCCGGCCGATTCATGGTCGTGGCCAGGAGCCTCACCCCCAACCCTCGGTATGCTGGAGGGGTTACTTCGGGCCCCGAGGACAGGCTGCCATGACCCCTACGAATGGAACCTGGGTGGTGCGGGAAGTCGACTCGGCCACCGTCGAGCGCCTGGCCGCCGGACATGTGCCTGACCCGATGGCGACCGAGCTCGGAGTGGATCTGGTCGGAGACCCCAACCGCGAGGACGACGAGGGCTACATCTGGACCCGCCTCAGTCGGTCCCGCGACGTCAGAGTCGTCGTCCCCGGTTCGGCCGTGGTGCTCGGCAGCGACGTCGGTAGGTATCTGGGCAAGGTCGTCGCCTGGGACTTCGAGGTGAGCGATACCGACCCCATCGTCACCCTGGAACTGGTGCCGGTATCGGTCGAGGCGGTCGAGGCCGCCCTGGAGAGGACCCGCACGACGGCTGCCTGAGGGTCGAGGACCGACGGCCCTGACAGCCGTCCATTGACCGAGGGTGTCCGTCATCGACCGATCAGAAGAAATCCGAAAAGAAATTTCGGGTGCCGTTTTCTGCAACCAGCGCATACGAACTGGCACGCATGGTCACCAATGGGGACCCATGCGCACCGGCTGGACGACTTTTCGGGCTGTCAGGGCGGCTTGTACTGGTACAGGGAATGTGGAGAATGCCGGTATCGAGAAAGGAACGATGATGCCGGATAAGCCCAAGGACGTACAGCTCAAGCTTCCCCGTCTGATCGACATCCCCACCCTGGCCACCGCTCTGGGAGTGAGCGACCGCCATATCCGCCGGTTGGTCTTCGACGGCCGGATCCCTTACGTCAAGTGGGATCACCTGGTTCGCTTCGACGAAGACGAGGTGACCGAGTGGCTACAAGGTTGCCGCCGAGGCCAGAGCGCCGCGGCCACTGGCACAGCCGGTCGGCAGCATTTACGTGGCGTCGTTGGCCCGCCGTCTGGCCATCCTGGTTCGGTCCCTCAGCCCTGGGCTGCGGGGGCCCTCACGTCGGACTGTGACAAGAGGGGAAGGTCGATGACCCGTCGACGCGACTTTGGTTCGGTTCGCCAGCTTTCTTCGGTGCGCTGGCAGGCTCGCTACATCCTTCCCGCCGGGGAGCGGGTCACGGCGCCCCGAACCTTCGCCACCAAGGCCGAGGCCGGAAGATGGCTGGCGGCCACGGACACGGATCGGTCGAGGGGCCTGTGGGTCGATCCTCGCGCTGGCAAGATCCGCCTGGATGAATACGCCCGAGCTTGGTTGGACAGTCAGGCCCGGATCGCCCCTCGGACGCGGGAGATCTACGAGAGCCAGATCGAACATCACATCCTCCCGGTCGTAGCCGCAGGTGTGCCGGCCCTGGGCGACGCACTGATCGCCGACATGACCTCCGAACTCGTGCGCGCCTGGTACGCGGCGCTGGCCCGTGACCGGTCGGCCTCCATCGCGGCCAAGGCGTACACGCGCCTGCGCCAGATCCTGTCCCAGGCCGTTGACGACGACCGCATCGCCAAGAATCCCTGTCGGATCGACGGGGGAGGCGCGGAGCGCCACCCGGAGCAACGCTTCGCCAGCCTGTCCGAGCTCTACGACCTGGCCAATGCCGTCCCGGCGGGATACCGGGCCCTGATACTGACTGCTGGGCTGGCCGGGCTGCGTCAAGGCGAGCTCTTTGGTCTCCGTCGGCGCGATGTCGATCTGCTGCAGGCCAGGATCACCGTGCGGAGAAAGCGTCTCCGCCTCTCGTCGGGTCAGGTCATCGAGGACGAGCCGAAGAGCGAGGCCGGCCGGCGGACCGTGGCCATCCCGGCCCAGCTGGTGGCTGAGTTGGAAGCTCACCTAGCCACCTTGGCCCAGCCCGGAGTCAACGGGTATGTCTTCACCTCCCCCGCCGGTGTCCCCCTGGAGCGCAGCAACTTCCGCTACCGCGTCTGGGTTCCCGCCGCCCGGGCCGTCGGGCTGGAGGGACTGCGGTTTCACGACCTTCATCACACGGCCGGAACCCTCGCCGCCCGGACGGGGGCCACCACCAAGGAGCCGATGGCTCGTCTCGGGCACTCGAGCCCCCAGGCGGCCATGGTCTACCAACACGCGGCGGAGGATCGTGATCGTCTCATCGCGGAGCGTCTCGACGCGATGGCTTCGGAGTCAGGTCTGGCTCCCGTTCTGCTGATCGCGGGCCGGCACCGGGGCACCGGCGCTACCGAGACCTCCGCAGGCTGAGGCTCGGTTCCATCCCCGCATGACCCTGCCGGCCCGTGGGCACTAGACGTCGCCCCTGACTCGATGGTCCTATCGGCCTGAGGGCTGTCATCACTCTTCGTGGCGTGGCGCGGGCACTGTCCAGCCCTGTCCGACATGACTTGCGCGGTGCCCCATCGTGCCGCTGGAGACCGTCATTTGCCGCGGCTGTCAAAAAAGTTAGGGCACGTAGAGGGCACGACCGGCTTCGACGACCTTTTTCACACCCGCTCATCAGGCCCAAAACGGACCTTCTACCAGGGCTTTCTCCCGAGCCCGAGGTCGGATTCGAACCGACGACCACCCGCTTACAAGGCGACCCTAGGACTTATTCACATGCAGGAAGAATCTGTTGCTGCGCTGCTCAGGGGCTATTTTTGGTGACCGCTGTTGTCCGCTCGCGACCGCAAAAGTGCGTTGGAATGTGGTCTGTTTGTGGTCTGAGGGCCGTTCAAGGCAATACAAGCGAGCCAACAGGGTGGCGTCGCGGAAGTCGTTCGACAACGACCAGATGCTCCGGACACCGGGCTGAGTCCCGGCGTTACGGAGACACCTGCAATAGCGGCGGCCAGGGCATTGGGAGCACAGACGTAGCTGCCGAGACTCAGTCGACGCCGAGCAGTCCCAAGGACACAGGCAGCCGGTAGCGAAGTGCCAGGGCCAGGGCTTCGGCCCGGGCCTGGTCGAAGCGACCGCTGATCAGGCCTCGGCCCGCGAAATTCGGGTTGTGCACGACCGGATCAGACAGGACCCGATTGTCCACCAGGATGGCCACGGCCCGACCCTGGTTATTCAGGCCCACCTGGTCGAATACAGCGGCGTCCGGACCCGCCACCACGAAGCCGACTGCCCATCCGCTGGCGCCGTGAACAGCCCGGGTCGAATAGAACCGAAGTCCAGTCATCTCGGCCGGTCCGAGCTCGAGACATTGGCCTGAGCCGGCCGGCCCGGGAGCCTCGAAGGCCTGGGTGTCAGCAGAGACGGACGGGGTGGTCCGACACGGTGCTCGGTGGGTGCCGAGCACGGGCCGGAGGCTGAGGTCGCCGGCGCCGCCCAGCTGAGCGACGACGCGTGGAGCGGAGGAACGCCCTCCGCTCCAGGCCACGGTCACGGTCTGGGTCCTCAGGGAGGTCCGGGCGTGGCTGAGCCCGAAGCCTTGGTACCTCGATTCGAGGCTGGCGAGCACTTGATGCCTCTGGCCGGCAGGCAGCCCAGCCGGCAGGGCATAGGTCGCCTGGTGGCTGGCGCTTCCGCCCGCGCCGAGCAACAACAGCGAAAGCAAGCCGGCCACAAGGACCATCGTTCCGGAAGAGCCGATTACTGCTCGCCGGCGCCGATTCCGACGGCGCGCAGCCACCTTGGCGTAGACCAGGCCAAGAACCTCATCGGCCGAGCTGACTGGGGCTTCAATCACAGGCAAGGTCGAACTCCTTCCAGTTCGTGCCGAGGCGATGGCGGAGCTTTCTCAGTCCGCGAGCCAGGTGCTCCTTGACCGACTCACCGGAGATCTCCATGCAGTCCGCCACCTCGGCGTTGGTCAGGCCCCCCAGGTAACGCAGGGCCAGGGCCTCCCTCTGTCGCCGCGGCAGTTCAGCCAGGGCGGCGCCCAGGACCATCCGAAGGGCGATGGCCTCATCCTCGGCATCGATGAAGTCCTGGGGAGCCGGAAGACCCCTCCTCCGCCTGAGCCCGTCGACGGCCACGTTGCTCACCACCCGCAACAGCCAGGCGTCCCGGTGGGACATCCTCCTGATGTGACGCCAGCGGAGATAGGCACGGGCGAAGGCCTCAGCGGTGGCGTCCTCGGCGGCCGCCGGGTTGGCGGTGATCCGTCGGGCCACAGCGAGGGCGGAGGGCAACAGGTCCCGGAACCAGCCTTCGAATTCGTGGCTAGAAGCGGCGCTCGGTCCCATCGCCTGGTAATCGTCCCAGGGCTGAACCTTGGGGGACAGGCGTAAAGGATTTCTTAGCCGAACTCGGCGCTCGTCAGCGGGATCACGCTGGGAAATGCTGACCTGTCCATCAGCCGGCGAACTGGGATAGCTCCGGGGCCGTGCTGGGCGGGTCCATAGGGGACAGGTCCGGTGGACGACGAGGTGGGTCCACCTACTCTTCGGTGATGGCCGGTGAAGCAATCTCGGGGGTCGAAAGATCAGCCGCGGTCGGCTTTGCCGCGGGGGCTGATACGTATCTCCGGGGCCGTCCGTCCTATCCAGCCGCGGTGGTTGATGCCTACCTGGCTCGGGTGAGCGCTGGCGTCACCGCCGATGTCGGGGCCGGCACGGGGGCAATGACGGTGCTGCTCGCAGCTCGGGGCGTGCCCGTGATTGCCGTCGACCCGGTGCGAGAGATGCTGGCCGCGCTCGGCTCGGTGGTTCCCCGGGCGGTGGCCACCGCCCAGTCCCTGCCGTGGCCGTCCGGTGCGCTCGCCGGGGTGATGGTGGCCAATGCCTTCCATTGGTTCGCCACCAGGGAGGCTCTCACTGAACTCCACCGTTGCCTCCGACCAGACGGCATTCTGGCCCTGGCGTGGAATGAGCGCGACGAGAGCGTCCCGTGGGTCCGCCGCCAAAGCGAGATCGTCAACGTCCACGAGGGTGGAACGCCACGGTTCAAGACCATGCAATGGAAGGACGTGGTCGACGCGGAGTCGGCCTTCACCGAGATCGACTACCTCGAGGTGGCCAATCCGACACCCATGACGGCGGACCGACTCGTCGATCGTGTGCTGTCGACCTCGTTCATCGCCAGCCTGCCTGACCAGCCACGGAATGAGGTTGAACGCCAGGTCCGTGAGCTCGCCGTCTCGCTACCGGCGACCTTCGACTATCCATATGTCAGCCGTCTCTGGCTGTACCAGGCCACGTGACCGCCGGCCGGCGGTGTGTAGCGGTCGGTCGCCCGATCTTGACACGACGTCATGGGGTAGATCTGGGCGGCGATCCCCTGGTTGGTCGCCTACTTGTCGAGGCTCCGCGTCGCGGCCAAGGAGTCACCCGGCTGATACGCCCCGCAGCCCCAGCTGACGAAGTCGCCGGTGAATCTCAGTACCTCTGAAACTCGGTGACCGTGCTGGTTCCGGTAGTCGATGACGAGAGTGTCGACTGACAGAAAGACGGCATCGACCGTGAACTTCAGATCTGGCTGCTGGCTAAGCCCCGAGCTCCAGTAAGACCTCAGCGCCTCCTTGCCGCGAACCTCGCCAATCGGATCGTTGAATCGATGGACGATGTAGGGCGACTGGAACACGACATCTTCGGCGTAGTGGACCAGGAGGCGGTCCAGGTCGTGGGAGTTCCATGCCACCTGCCACTCCTCGGAGAACTTCAAGGCGAACTCGGCATTCATGAGTTCGAAGCCTAGGAGGGAAAGCGCCCGTGACCCGGCGATCGGAGACAGTTGATCAGTCCGGGTCGTTCGGGTTATTGGGCGACCCCAGGCTGGCTTCGCCAGGCCCGTCGCCGAAGAGCTCACTCAGGGAGCTGATCTCAATGGCGAGGTGGCCTGTCCTGACCAAGCGTCGGAATCGCTCCGGGGTGCGGGCCTCAAGTTCTCTCAGCCGGACGAGGAGAGGCCTGGCCTCCTCAGGCCTCCCAGCCCGCAGGAGGGCAAGCGCTAGACCAGAGAGACAGCCCTGATCATCGGGGGCAAGGCGTACGGCTTGCTCTGCAGCCGCAATGTCGCGATACAGGCCGTCCGGTCCTCGGCTGGCGATCAAGAGCTGATGAGCTCGGTGGAGGCGGTAAAGCCGCCGAAGCTCACCAACCGGGTCCCGGGAGTCGTCGACCCTGAGATCGACCAGGCTCCGCGAACTCGAAGCGCCGCCTCCAGCCACGACGCGGACCGCGGCCGACTGCCTTCCCCTGACATCCCCACCCATCCCATCGGCCGCGCTGAGTCCGTCCAGGAGCCGCCCGGCCAGGTCATCGGCCTTGCTCGAGCGGTACGCCCCCAGGGCGGCTTGAGCGACCTCTGGCCTCTCCATG
>DATLUK010000250.1:0-15297 GCA_035533195.1 Acidimicrobiales bacterium
TCGACCGGCTCGCTGCCCTTCACGGGCGCCGAGATCGGACTGCTGTCCACCGTAGCGGCTGGGGCCCTCGGCACCGGAGCGGTGCTGGTGGTGGTCGCCTCCCGACGTCGTCGCGACGCCTGACCTCAAGCCGGACACTTCCAAAGCCGAGTTGAGCATATGGCCATCCGGGTTGGTTCACTCCCTTCATTCAGGCCCGTTTCGGGCGCCAAGGTGCATACCGGGCGGCTTTCCCTCGCTGGCGCGGGCCCGGTGGCCGCCGCCGTCCCCCTTATCGGTGATCTGACCGCCCTCGGCGTAGCCGCCGCCGTCTTCGCCCCCGGAGCCGTCACCGGGCTGGTGGCCATGGCCGCCAGCCTGGCCGGGATGCTGATGATCGGCCAGTACCGCGACACCATCGCCGCGCCTCTCCGGGGCCGGATCGGCTCGCTGGTGGCCGTCGGCGTCGTGCCTCCAGCCGTCCTGGGGCTGGTGCGCCACTCGAGCGGCGCCCTGACGAGGGAGGCCCTGCTTGGAACGGTCCTGCTGCTGAGCATCCGCTCCGCCGGCGGCACCCTCGTCCGCGTCCGCCGATCGACCGGGCGCCAGCTGGCCCGCGCCGTGATCATCGGTGGCGGTCAGCTGGGGCGGGACATCGCCTCCATCCTGGGCAGCCACCCCGAGTACGGCCTGGTGCCGATCGGCTTCGTGGACGACGTGGAGGACGGCGCCGACCTGCCCCTGCCCCTCATGGGGTCTCTGCGCTCACTGGACACGGTCCTGCGCGAGCAGATGGTGAACGACGTGGTGGTCGCCTACGGCCCGGGCCGGGACGAGGCCCTGGTGCCCATCCTGCGCCACTGCCAGGCCCTAGGCGTGACCGTGCGGGTCGTGCCCCGATTCTACGAGCTCGGAGCCGAGTTGAGCTCCGAGGAGATCTGGGGCCTGCCTCTCAACACCCTGCGCCCGCCGCCCCTCAATTCGGCGCCCTGGCTGGTCAAGCGCAGCCTGGACGTGGCCATATCCGGGATCGCCCTGCTGGTGCTCTCGCCCCTGCTCGGTCTGGTCGCTGCCTTCATCAAGCTGACCAGCTCAGGGCCTGTCCTCTTCCGTCAGCCGAGGGTCGGCCTCCAGGGCCGCACCATCGGCGTCCTCAAGTTCCGCTCCATGCGGGTCAACCAGGATTCGGCCACCACCTGGAACGTCGAGAACGACCCCAGGGTCACTCGCCTCGGGCGCTGGCTGCGCCGGACCAGCCTGGATGAGCTGCCCCAGCTGATCAACATCCTGAAGGGGGACATGTCCCTCGTTGGCCCCCGTCCCGAGAGGCCCCACTTCGTGGAGCAGTTCGGCTCGGAGATCCGCTCCTATGACGCCCGCCACCGGGTCCCGGCCGGACTGACCGGCTGGGCCCAGGTCCACGGGCTCCGGGGCGACACCTCCATCGTGGAGCGGACCCGCTTTGACAACCGCTACATCGACAGCTGGTCGATGGGCCGGGATCTCTCGATCCTCGCCCGCACGGTCGTGGCCGTCGTCAAGGACGCCCGCACCAACCGCTGACCCAGCGCGCCAAGAGCTCCTTTCGCCGGTTTCACCTCACTACCATCTAGGGAGAGTGAGCCTTTATAGTTCATACTGGCCACTGGTCACGCTGAGCACTCTTCTGGTCGCTTCGACGACTGTTGGTGGCCAGGCCACGCCCGGAAGGAATGCGGGCGGCCAGCACCAAGTGGTGGTTCCCGGCCGTTGCCCAGAAGCGCCGGGGGCTGTCGGCCAGGTCCTGAAGCCGACGGTGGACATGCAGGGACCGTTGCGGCCCGAAGATGTGGTGCCGCCGCAGGGTGAAGGGCCAGAAGCCGATCGTGCGGGACTCGAGAACCCGGAACCCGGCATCCCCGAGGAGCCTCTCCATGGCATCCACTGTGTACCTCTGCTCCTCCACCCGCTGCCCGCCGGAAGCCTGGGCCCCGCGCCACAGCCCGGCGCCGGCCAGTACGGGCATGACCCGGAGGTAGACACTGCGCAGCCAGGGGTTCAGGACGGGATCGACCAAGTGCGTGAGGCGGTTACGGTTATCAGAGGTGACGACGAGGTGGGCACCCGGTCGCAGGACGCGGTGCAGCTCTCGGAGTCCCGTAAGCGGTTCGGGGAGCCAGGGGACGACCCCGACGGCCACAGCGGCGTCGAAGCTGGCGTCCCGGAAGGCGAGCTTTTGGACATCCCCGGCGGCCAGGGTCAATCGGTCGCCCACCTCGGCGGCCACCGCCCCGAGGCGCGTCTGGCCGACCATGGCCGGGGATATGTCTATGGCGTGGACCCGCCAGCCCAGCTCGGTCAAGCGGAGGGATAGGCGTCCCGCCCCAGGTCCGACCTCGAGCAGCCGATCCCGCGGTGCGGCCCCGGCCCGTCCGACGAGTTCCTCGGCGGCCTGCTGTCTTTGCCGGTAGATCAGTCCTTCCACCCCGCCGGCCTCATAGACCGACCGCCAGTGGTCCGCCTGTTCATCGAAGTACTCGGCCACCTTGCGGGTGGGATCGGGCGAGGAGGAGGGCAGCATCATCGGGAAACAGCCGCGTCGGCGGGCCGAAGCTACACTCCGCCAAACTCCAGGTCCTCGTCGCGACGGGGGTCGATGTGTCGGCACGGAGCGGGCCGGAAGAGGGGGCCTCTTTGAGAAGTGGAAAGACAGGCCCTTGAGAGGCAAGACGACGCCCGTGGGAGCCGCTGTCCTGGCCTCTTGGGGCGTCGGTGAGTTTGGCGCGCTGACAACGCCCTTCGACCCTGGCTACGACCCGGCCACGCTGGAGGCCCACCTGGCCCAGAGCGCCCATCTGATGGAGATGCTGAAGCTCTCCATGACCTGCTGGATGATCGCTGACGGCGACGCCACCCGACGGAAGCTGGCGGCGGCCCGGGAGTGGGGTGTCGGAATAGTGACGGGAGGCGGACCCTTCGAGATAGCCGCCGCCGCTGGCGAGATGGAGGGCTACCTGGATCTCTGTGCCGAACTGGGAGTCACCCGGGTCGAGGCCGGAGAAGGCTTCACCCATCTCAGCTCGACACCAGAGAGCATCTGTCGGCTCGCCGCCGACCGCAGCCTCGAGGTGCAGTTCGAGCTCGGGGCCAAGCACACCGGTGCCTTCGATGCGGCCACCGTGCGCTCCCTCGTCGATCAGGGCTCGGAGTGGCTCGATGCCGGGGCCGTGGCCTTGGTCGTAGAGGCCCGGGAAAGCGCCCAGGACGTGGGCCTGTTCTCCATTGCGGGGGAGCTGCAGGGCGCTTATGCCGATGCCCTAGTCGAGGCCCTCGGGCACGACCGTCTCATCTTCGAAGCGCCCACCAAGCCCAGTCAGTTCGCCCTGCTCGACCACTTCGGCCCGGTGGTCCGGTTGAGCAACGTCCGCCTGGAGGAGGTGCTGCGGGTCGAGATCTACCGTCGCGGCCTGCATTCGGACGCCTTCGGCAAGCCTTCTCTGGCTCCCTCTCTCCCCAACCGCACCAACAGCTGAAGAACTCGTGCCCCGGGTCACTATCGACTGTTTCGCGGAGTCGGTTCAGCAATACGAGCCAGCCGTCACCGTGGTGGCCACCGAGGCCTCCAGGCGCCACAATGGCTTGCTGGCAGGTGAGCTTGGCGGACAGGTCCCCTACGAGTTCGATCTCGACAACAGTCCGGTCGCGCTCCTGAGCCGGCAGGACCGCCATCGGCCCCTGATACTGCTGTCGACCTCTGGCACCCGGGTCGTGCGGGCCGCCAGTTCTGATCACCGGACCTATCTGGGTTGCTATCGGAACTACCGGGGAGTGGCATCCGCCCTGGTGGACGATCGCGCCGATGTCGACGTCGTCGGCGCAGGGGCTCGTGGCACCATCCGGGAGGAAGACGCCCAGTGCTGCGCCTGGATCGCCGAGGAGTTGGTACGGGCCGGATTCGAAGCGGCTGACGCCACCACTGCGGAGCTCATCGGGCGTTGGGGCGGCACCGGCCCGGAGGCCATGCTGGCCAGTGCCAGCGTCGAGTTCCTGCGCCGGACCGAGGGCACCGGCGACCTCGAGTTCATCCTGGCTCACGTCGACGACCTACCCGGCACCGGCGACCTCGAGTTCATCCTGGCTCACGTCGACGACCTACCCGGCACCGTCGAGGTCGTGGATGGTGAGCTCCGTTACCGAGGGGTGCGTTGAGGCGTCGTCCCCCACCCCGCCTGGTGGCGGCGGTGATCCTCAAACTGGTGGCCGACGACCTAGCCCACGGGACCCTGGCCGCCATCCGCAGCTTGGGGCGGATCGGGGTGCCTGTGACATTCATCGGAGAGAGCCCGCGCATCCCACCCGCCCGGTCCCGCTGGGTCAGCCGGCGCATTGCGTGGCCGGCGACGCCCGACCCGGGTGAGGACCTGGTGGACATGCTCTCCCGGCTCGGCCGCACCTTCCCGGACCGGCCCTTCCTGCTGCCCGTCGACGATGTGGGGGCCCTATTCGTCCAAGATCATGTCGACTGCCTGGCGGAGATCTTCCGCTTTCCCCGGCTCCCGGAGGGACTAGCCAGGGACCTGGCCGACAAGGCTCGGCTGCACGGGCTCTGCCAGCGGGCAGGAGTGCCCGACCCCGTGAGTGTCTTTCCCCGATCGGCGGCCGACGCCGCCACCCTGGCTGGCGAGCTCGGCTACCCGGTGGTGGTCAAGAGCATGGATCCCCGGCTCCTCCGGGGCCGGCCCGGTGCCAAGAGCGTGGCCATAGCCGAGGATGAAGCTCAGCTGTCGGCCATCTACGAGGCGGGGGAGGATGAGAGTCAGCCCAATTTCATGCTGCAGGAATTCATCCCCGGAGATCCCCAGTCGGTGTGGATGTTCAACGGCTACTTCGACTTCAGCTCCGCATGCCTGATCGGCTTCTGCGGGCAGAAGGTCCGTCAGTACCCGGTGGGCACGGGGGCGACCAGCCTGGGCATCTGTAGGGACAATCCCGACGTGCGGGAGCTGGCCTGTCGTTTCCTCGGTGGGGTGGGCTACCGGGGAATCGTGGACATGGGCTTTCGCCTCGACCGTCGCAGCGGGGAGTACAAGCTGCTCGATGTCAATCCGAGGATGGGCGCGACCTTTCGTTTGTTCGTAGGCCGGGCCGGAGGGGACGTGGTCCGCGCCGAGTACCTCGACCTCACCGGCGAGGAGGTGCTGCCGGACACCGCACCAGACGGCCGTCACTGGGTGGCCGAGGCAAATGACCTGCGCACCTTCCTGGCCGAACACCGGGAGGGGCGGATCACCACCCGGCAATGGCTGCGATCACTGAGCGGCGTCGACGAGTGGGCATGGTTGTCCTGGGACGACCCCCTACCGGCCCTGGCGGCGCTCGTCTCACTGGCCCCTGGCCGCAGCTCCCGGCCCCGCCAGAGCAGGGCGACCTGATCTCTCAGGGCGGAGGACACGTGTAGTGGGCCACGATCGAGGCGACCACGTTTGCGGGAGTACTCGAACTCCCGACGTTGCCGGCGTCCGGGTTGGGTCGGCTTGGTCGGATGCTTGCGGGAACGCCTTCACTCCAACTTGGCATCAGGCTGTAGCGCCCGCTCAGCCAAACTCCCCAAACCAGGGGCCTATCGGGTCGGGCCGACTGGCGCTGATGGGTCCCTACGCTTGGTTCAGGGCTAATTGCTGGTAGCTTCGCCCCGGGCAGATGAACATCCTTGACACCGCCAACGCCCACGCGCGCATCCGGGCCAGGGGGTCCTCCTGCCGACCCAGGCTGGCGTCGAACCAGAGGCCGGTCTGCTGGCCCCGCTGGAGGCCATGAGCATCGGTCCCGCCATGGTCGGCACCGACCATGGCGGGACTCCGGAAGACCTGAAGGATGCCGGACTCCTGGTCCCCCCGGAGACCCAGGATCGATGGCCGAGGTGATCGACCGACTACTCGGAGATGAAAGACTCTGGCAGGACACGCACGAACACGGACCCCGTCGAGTCTCCCAGGGACTGCGACTGGAGGACCAGATGGACGCACTCCTCAAGGTGCTGAGAGATGCCTGAAGTGAGGGCGCATTTCGTCAACGAGAACATCGCCGGGCACCGTACGATGCACCTCGGACTTCGCCGTCATCTGCCCGAGCACTCGGATATCAGCTTCAGCATCTACGATTGTCCGGAGCGCTCGCTGCTCGTACGACTGGCCGGCCGCCGGCTCCCGGGTCTGGACGCGTTGGACATGGACTACTCGGCAGTGCGCGACCAGATGGCCCGGAGCCTGTCCGTGCGCGCCCACCTGTGGCGGATCAGTCCTCCCGACGTCCTACACCTGTACACGCAGAACATAGGACTGGCCAGCACCGAGTACATGGCTCGCGTGCCGACGATCGTGTCCACCGACACCACCAACACTCTCTTCACCCATCTAGAGCCGTGGGGCCGGGCGCGCCGCATCGCCCGAGGCCCACTGGCGGCCGCTCGCCGGCTGGAAAAGCGAGTCTTCGATGCCGCCGCCATGGTGGTGACCCACAGCGAGTGGGCGGCGGCCTCCGTACGCGAGAGCGGGGTGTCACCGGAGAAGGTCAGGGTAATCCCTTTCGGGATCGTGATGCCGGACTCAGCCCCCCGCCATCCTGAGGACCGCCCCCGCATCACCTTCATCGGCAACTCCATGGGGAATAAGGGCGGCTGGCAGCTGCTTGATCTATGGCGTCGTTACCTCCGCTCCCACAGCACCCTCACCTTCGTGACCTACGACCGGGTGCCGGCCGAGGAGGGTGTCGAGGTGCGCAATGACGTGCGCCCCGGCAACGGGAAGCTCTGGGAGATCCTGGCTCGGACCGACGTTCTGGCCCACACCAGCACCGTCGACCCCTTCGGCTATGCAGTGATAGAGGCCATGGCCGCCGGTGTCCCCGTCGTCGCCGTAGCCGCCGCGGCCCGCCCAGAGCTGGTAGAGGACGGCGTCACCGGCCTCCTGTATCGCCCGTACCAGGACGACGGGCTCAGGGATGCACTTGAGGCCATCGTCTCGGACAGGGACGCCGCGGCCACCATGGGTCGAGCTGCCCGCCAGAGGGCTGAGACCCTCTTCGACGCCCGGGTTACCACCGGCCAGCTGGTCTCCCTGGTGCGCGCGGTGCGGGGAGACGGGCGAGCTCGGGGGACAGGCGCTTAGCGGCGTCGTCCGGAGAGGTTAGCCACGGCGTCGAGGAGGGTCCGGCGGTCGAGGACCGCCACCAGCCCGAGATAGGTCCCGGCCCCGGCAGCCACCATGCCAGTCAGACGGATGATCGGCGCCCCGTGAGCCAGGCCGGATCCGACCCCCCAGGCGGCCAGGGCCATGCCCGCCACCGAGATCGCCATGGGGGCCACGTTGGCCAGCAGAGCTGCGGTGCGGGCGCCCACCGTGCGGGCGGACAGCCAGAGGTCTACCGGGGCCCGCAGGTAGCAGACCACCGTGAAGCCCCCAGCGACGCCGTTGACGCCGTAGTGGACGCCAATGACGAAGGCGGGGATGTAGAGGATGACGCCGCCCGCCGTGCGGGCCAGGGCCAGGTTGGGCCGGCCGATGGCGGTGTAGAGTCGGCCACTCAACTGGGTGAGCAGGAGGGCCGGCCCGCTCAGGGCCAGGAGGACGAAGGCGCCCTCAGCGGGCCGCCACTGAGATCCGAAGACCACCGGCACGAGGACTGGCCCGGTTACGGCGGCCCCGATGGCCAAGGGCAGGCACAACAGCATGATGTAGCGGCTGGCCTCCAGGTAGGCCCGGCGCAGACGCTCCCGATCGTCTTGGACCCGGACCATGGCCGGATAGGCCGCGTTGCTGACAATGACGGAGAGGCGCCCTATGGCCACCAGGATCACGCCGTAGGCGAGGGAGTAGTAGCCCAAGGCCCGGCTGCCGAGCAGCTTGCCCACCAGCAGGTCGTCGATGTTGTCGCTGAGGAATCCCAAGCTGGTCGTGCCGGTGACGGAGAAGCTGAATCCGAGCAGCTCCCGCAGTGCGCCGAGCTGGAACCCAAGGCCTGGTCTCCACAGACCGGCTCCCATGGCGAAGGCCCAACCCAAGATGGTGGCCGTAGCTGACTCGGCCACCGCCATGGCCACCAGGGCCCAGACGTCAGGTCTGATCAGGGCGACGACGATCCCCGCCAACGCCCCTGCGGCGGCGGCGATGGTCGAGGACAGATAGAAACGACGGAACGACAGCTCTCTGATCAGCATGTCATTGGGAGTGCGCTCCAAGCCTCGCAACAGGCAGGTCCCGCTCATCACGAACAAGACATCCCGGAGCCGTTCCTGGTTGAAGAATCCGGCTAGTACCGGAGCGGCGGCGAGGACAGCGACGGCCAGCACCAGCCCGCTACCGGCACTGGCCACGAACACCGAGGAGATGTGCACGGGCCGAATCTGTCGGCGCTGGACCAACGCGTCTCCGAGCCCCAGTCCGGTGACGACGGCGGTGAGTCCGATGACCACAGTGGCGATGCCCATCACGCCGAAGTCGGCGGGGGTCAGCAGGTGGGTGAGCACGACCGTAGTGCCCAGCCGGATGACCGCCTCGGCCACCTGGTTCAGTCCCCCCCAGCGCACCCCGGAAGCTACGTTGCGGCGCAGCGACGAGCTTGCCGTGGTGGCGGTATCGGAACCGAGGACCGATTCCCCGGGCCGGGTCGGGCCCATGCTCAGAGCTCTCCCAGCGCGGCGGAGAGGGCTCCAGGAAGCAGGGAATGGACGCGCTCCCAACGGTACGTGCGCCGCCACAGGTCCTGAGCGGCGGCGGCCAGGCGAGCCCGTAGGGCGTCCTCGGTGAGCAGACGGGCGCAGGCCTCTGCCAGCTCGGACGCTGAGCTGCCCACCAGTAGGTCCTGGTCGGACCGACAGCCGATGCCCTCCACGGCCATTGGCGTGGCCGCCACCGGAAGGCCGTTGGCGAAGGCTTCAAGCACCTTTATGCGGGTGCCGCCGCCGAAGCGGAGGGGCATGGCGGCGACATGGGCTGCGGCGATCTCGGCTGACATGTCGCCCACGGCGCCGGTCACCACGACCCCGGGTCCGGCCAAGTGCAAAGATTCGCCCTGCCCGCCCACGATCCGGAGCTCGGCGTCGGGAAGCCGCTGGCGTACCCGAGGCCATATTCCCTCCACCAGCCAGCGAGACGCGTCGGCGTTGGGGGGATAGCCCTGGAAGCCGACGAACAGCGCCGTCGGCGGTCCGTCCCGCAACGGGCGGGGCCGGCGCTCCTCCACCGTTCCATCCGGACGCTCGTACCCGTTGGGAACCACTATCACATTGCTGGCATCGCCGAGGCGGCTGCGGTCCAACTCACTACAGACCAGCACGACCGAAGCCTGGTCGGCCAGGCCGAGCTCGACCCGTCGCCAACGACCGACGTCCAGTCGCTCAGCCCACCTCTCGCTGCGATCGGGCACGGCCCGCTGCTCCAGACGGTGGCTGATCTTGGTCCACTCCAGGTTGTCGACATCGACGATGGCGGGCAGGCGGGCGGGCAGGCGGGCTCGCAGCGCCAGAAACATGTCGACATGACTGAACCAGGCACAGTCGTAGGACCGGTCCTCTACGAACCGGGAGAAGACAGTACCGGTCGGGGTCCAGTCCCGCCATGCCAGGGCCCTAGGACGTCCACTGGACAGCCACGGCCAGAGGCCGCCCGCCCCGCCTCGTAGCACCGGACGGTCGACAGAGCACACTTTGTCGAGGCCCACCTCGGCCGGGATCCGTCGGTCGTCGGGACGGCGGGCATCGCTGGCGACGAAGAGATCGACGGAGGCGAGCTGGTACAACCCACTGATGAGGTTAGCCACCCGGGCCCGATAGCCGTTGTCGGCGGGCCACGGGAACTCATCGGACACGAACAACAACCGCACCCGAGCATTCTGACCTAGCCTCTGGGCCCAGTGGGTGCTGTTCCTCGACCCGACCATCCCGTCGGCGCCTGGTCGGCCCGGGACGATCCCGTCCCGGCGGGCCACCCGCATCTGGTGTTTTATTCGGATGCCGACAAGGTGGGAGGAGCCGAGCAAGCTCTGGGGCTACTCCTGGCCCGGCTGAGCCCCGGGTTCCGGGTCAGCCTGCTGGGCCCCGATCTGGCCGTTCTGCACTGGTTGCAGCAGCACCGAGAGTCGGCTCAGACACTCGAGGTGGGGGCCCCTCGGCGCAAGCAGGATCTCAGAGCTCTTTGGTCCCTGCGCCGGACACTCAGACAGCTCCACCCGGACCTCTTCCAGGCCAACCTGAACACGATGCAGTCCTGCCAGTACGCGCTGCTGGTGGCCCAGAGCCTGCCGCGCCTGGCCACCGTCGCCCTCGAGCACTCGCCGTGGAGGGCCGGGCACCGCAGCGCCATCCTGCTCAAGAGGGTGGTATCGCGGCGGCTGAGTGCTCACGTGGCCGTCGCCCACAGCCTGGCCTCAGGGGTCGAGGAGATGGCGGGGCTGTCGCCCGGCCGCGTGCGGGTGATACCCAACGGGATAGAAGACTTCCCCCTGCCTCCGGCCCGCCCGCGGCCCCGGCCCGTGATCGGATCGATCGGTCGGCTCGAGCACCTGAAGGGTTACGACCTGTTGCTGCGGGCGGCGGCTGGCCTCGACGCCGGGATCATGATCGTCGGAGATGGCCCGGACCAAGTGACGCTCACCGCCATGGCTCGGGACCTCGGCATATCGTCCCGTCTGGAGCTGGTCGGCTGGCGGCCCGATGCCCGCGCCTTGCTGGCCGACATGGACATCTTCGTCTTACCTTCCCGG
Source organism: Acidimicrobiales bacterium (assembly GCA_035533195.1). Lineage (GTDB taxonomy): Bacteria > Actinomycetota > Acidimicrobiia > Acidimicrobiales > JAJPHE01 > DAHUYE01. The sequence goes on from DATLUK010000250.1 coordinate 10,717, forward strand.
ATGGAGGGTCTGCCCATCGTTATTCTCGAAGCCATGGTGGCGGGACTGCCGGTGGTCGCCACCGATGTCGGAGACGTGGCGCGGTTGGTGGACGGCGCTTCCGGATACGTCGTGGCTCCCGAGGATGCCGACTCGATGCATGATCGCCTGGCCATGCTGGTGGACGACGGTGAGCAGCGTCGGCGGCTGGGACAGCATGCTCGAGCCCGGGTCCTGCGAGACTTCGGTGCAGAGACGATGGTCAGGAGCTGGGAGCACATCTACGCCGAGCTGCTGTCCTCAGGCTGGCGCGACGCCGCCGGTGAGCACCGCTCATGAAGCGGGCCGTCGATATGGCCTACCCCGTGCTGGCCACCCGCCCCGTGGAGCGCCTCTTGCGCCCGTTGACCGCTCGTACCGTCACGGTCCTCATGCTGCACCGGGTCAAACAGGGAGGCGAGGGCTACGAGGCGGTTCCGGTCTGCTTCGTCGCCGACTGTCTATCCCGGCTGGTGGAGAGGGGCTATTGCTTCGTGAGCGTGGCTCAATTGTTGGCCGGCGAGGTGGCGGCCCGGCCGGGACTGGTCTGCCTGACCGCCGATGACGGCTACGTTGACCAGGCCACCCTGCTGGCCGAGGTGACCGTCGGCCTGGGCATTCCGCTCGCCATCTTCATCACCACCGGCTTCATCGATGGGGGCCAGATCAACTGGTGGGACCGCATCTCCTATTGCCTGCTTCACAGTAGGAGCCCCACCATCTCGGTGCCGATCCCCGGGGTCCCACCTATCCTCGAGTTATCCGACCGCCACCATCGTCATCGTGCCGCCCAGACACTGCAGTGGGCCCTCAAGCAGCTCCCTCACGATCAGATGGACTCCGGTCTCGCCGCCATCGCCGCCGCCACCGGCGTCAGGGTCCCAGAGGAACCGCCCGACGAGTTCCGGCCTCTTTCTTGGGACCAGGCCCGTCGATTGGAGGAGGGGGGTCTGGTGAGCTTCGGTCCCCACTCCGTGACCCATCCCATCCTCTCCCGGACCCGTCCTGACCAGGCCCGGACCGAGGTGGCGGAGTCCTGGGCCCGGGTGTCGGCGGAGCTGGCCCGGCCCCTGCCGGTCTTCTGTTACCCCAACGGTGAAGAGGACGATTTCGGCCAGCGCGAGGAGCGCCTGGTGGAGGAGGAGGGGATGCGAGGCGCCTTCGCCGTGGACGGACGGCCCGCCTCGCTCGATTCCTTCACCGACGCCGCCCAGGCCTTCCGTCTGAGCCGTGTCGTCTTTCCCTCCCGCCGAGCCGAGCTCCTTGCCGCCGTATCGGGAGTCAAGCATCTGAAGGAGCGCTACAAGAAGGGGCGGCGGAACTCGGCTCGATAGCGGTCGGTTCACCCTGGTCTTCGATGCCGGCCAGAACTCGACCGACAACTACGAGCTGGGGGAGGACTCGCCGTTCCACTTTGTCGGCTCTCTGCCCCCCTCCGACCACCCCGATCCTCGCAAGCGCTGGTGCTGCCTTTCATACACGAGATCGATTCCGTCATCATCCACGGGATGCCCGTTGCCTCCTGGCAGACTGCCGACAGCTAAATTCCCTCACGGTCCTTCCACGCCATCGAGGAAGTCAGTCTCAATATCTGACCCGACCGTCGAGCCCAACCCCGGTTAGGTAATACGGGGCCCGGGACCAAAGCCTCACCTGGGGATTTGTCACTTCGCGGGCCATAGCCCGGAAGGTCCCACCTAGTCCACCCCCGGGCCGTTCCCCACCTGGGCGGGGTGGCCATCGTGGTCGCCTTTGCCGTGGTGGTGTGCGGAATGGCCCTGGCCTGGCGCCCGTCGGGAGCCGACGTCGGAGCCCTGGGCACGACCCTGGGACTCGGGGTCGGCCTGGCCCTCCTCGGCCTGGTCGATGACCTCAAGGACCTGGCCATCTGGCCCCGCCTGCTGGTCGAAGTGGGCGCCGGGGTGGTCGTCTACTGGACCGGGACCCGGGCCGATCTGTCGGGGCCCCGGCCGGTGTCGACGCCGTGGTGACGGTGTTTTGGACCGTGGGCATCCGGGCCCCCGCCAACTCATCCACGAGCTCAGTCCAGGTATCCGCCCAGCGCTCCACGAGGCGGCGTGACTGGGGCCAGGACAGATTCCCTACCGCACAGGCCTCAGCCACTGCCGCTCCTCCGTTCAAGGCGGCGGCTGCAGCGTCCCAGTCCGTCATGTCCAGCCCGCAGTTCTTCTCATCTGATGTGAGCGCATGATAGGCGTCGGCTGTTGCCGGCCAGAAGAGAAAGACACCGGCCGCTGCAGGGTGTGGACCATTGACCAGGAGGTCTCAGTTAGTTAATATTAACTAACTGAACTAGTCCCTTTGGGGGGGGGTCGATCACTCTGAGCGTGATTTGTGTTCAATGAAATCACTCTCCGTGTCGAGGACCTCTCTATGCGAAGAGGGATGAGAGCAGCGGCAGCTTGTGTTCTGGCCGGGGGGATCATGGCTGTCGGTCTGGGCCACTCCCTGGCGGCCCAGGCGGTGGGAACGGGCGGCGCCTCTACTACGCCCTTCGCCCTGGGTATCTCCCCGGGGGCGGGCATCCAGTACCTCGGCTCGGCCCTTTCCCCGACCATGTCGGCCATGGCCGGCGCCGGCAGCCGCTGGGTGCGTCTCGACATCGACTGGCCGGCGGTACAGAACAGCGCCGGTGAGTTCGACTGGTCGCTGTCTGATGCCACCATCGCCTCCGCCGAAGCCGCCGGTCTCAACGTGCTCGCCGTTCCCACCTACACCCCGGACTGGGCCAAGTTGCCCAGCGGCTATCCCGACCCGGTGGCCTATGCCAATTTCGTATCCGCCGCCGTGGCCCGGTATGGGCCCCAAGGGGTGCGGGACTGGGAGATCTGGAACGAGGAGAACATCGCCTCCAACTGGGGGCCCAAGGCCGACCCGGTCTCCTACACCGCCCTGCTCAAGGCGGCCTCGGGCGCCATCTGGGCCGTCCAGCCCGACGCCACGGTCATCACCGGCGGGCTGGCCCCGGCCGGGGACGCCTCTGACGGCTCGAGCCTGTCACCGGACAGCTTCGTGTCTGGCATCTACGCCGCCGGCGGGAAGGGCTACTTCAGCGCCGTGGGCTCGCATCCCTACAGCTTCCCGGACATGCCCATGCAGCCCGACTCTTGGAACCCCTTCGTCAACCTGCCGGCCATGCACCAGATAATGGTGAACAACGGTGACGGGGCCAAGCAGATCTGGCTGACCGAGTACGGCGCGCCCACCGGATCGACCTCCCGGTCGGTCTCCGAGTCGACCCAGGCGGCCATGGTCACCCAGGCGGCCCGCGCTGCCGGGGCCTGGAGCTGGGCCGGGCCGCTGTTCTGGTACAACTGGCAGGACGACGGGTCCGATCCCACCAACTGGCAGAAGGACATGGGCCTCTTGAACGCCCCGGGCAGCCCCAAGGCCTCACTAGCCGCCTTCAGCTCGGCCGCCGCCGCCATCCAGCCCGTGGGTTCCAGTCCGGCCCCGACAAACGCCGCCGCGGCCAGCCCCGCTCCCACCTCCTCCGTCCCGGCGCCCGCCACCGGTACCGCCCAGCCCATCCTGCGCTTGGCCCAGAACCTGAGCACTTCCGGGACCAGTGGCTACACCCTGGTCGGCTCACTCGGACAGGTGACGAGTTATGGCACGGCCGCCCCCGGCACCGGGCCAGTGCCCGCCGCTCCGGTCGTGGCCGCGGCCAGCACCCCTGACGGCCACGGCTACTGGCTGGCCTCATCGGCCGGGACGGTCACCGCCAACGGTGACGCCACCAACTTCGGGTCCCCCGGTGGAGTCCGGCTGGCGCAGCCCATCGTGAGCATGGCCACCACGCCTGACGGTGAGGGCTACTGGCTGGTGGCTCGCGACGGGGGTGTCTTCACCTTCGGGGACGCCGGCTACTTCGGCTCGACCGGGGCCGAGCGCCTCAACCAGCCCATCGTGGGCATGGCCCCGACGGCCGACGGTCTGGGCTACTGGCTGGTCGCCGCCGACGGCGGGCTCTTCAGCTTCGGAGACGCCGTCTTCCACGGATCGACCGGGGCCGAGCGCCTGGCCCAGCCCATCGTGGGCATGGCCACCACGCCTGACGGCCAGGGCTACTGGCTGGTGGCTCGCGACGGGGGCATTTTCAGCTTCGGAGACGCCGTCTTCCACGGCTCGACCGGGGGTGAGCACCTGGCTCGGTCGATCACCTCCATGGCTCCCACCGCAGATGGTCAGGGCTACTGGCTGGTGGCTGGCGATGGAGGAGTGTTCACCTTCGGAGACGCCAACTTCGCCGGGTCGGGAGCGCCGGGCCAGACCGTCGGCATCCTCGCCGGCTGAGCTTCACAGTCCCAGCTTCCGGTACACGGCCACGGTCTGATCGGCGGTCCGCGCCCAGCTGAACGATTCGACCCGCTCACGGCCGGCCCGGATACGGACGGCCCTCCGGTCGGGGTCGGCAGCCAGAGCCCGCAGGCAGTCGGCCCAGGCCGCGGGGTCGTCGAGCGGAGCCAGCTCGGCCGCCTCGCCCAGCACCTCCTCGTGGGCTGGGATCCGACTGGCGACGACCGGGACCCCGCACGCCAT
>DATLUK010000251.1:0-5035 GCA_035533195.1 Acidimicrobiales bacterium
CAATGAGGATGTGGAGGACATGGTCGCCGAGGTGCTGGGGACCGTGGACACCTTGGAGGAGCCGTGTGTCGAGTGCGGGGCCGAGCCGGGGGACGAGCATGCCTCCTGGTGCCTGGCCACCGAGGATGAGGAGCTGGAAGAGGCCGAGTGAGGCCTAGGCCGGGGCGGAGGCCTTGGGCCGTCGCCTGACCACGGGATGGGGCAGGACCGATCCCGACGCCTGGCGCTCGATCAGAATCTGGCGGATGGAGCCGTAGACCGCCGGGCCGACCATGGCCTCCAGCTCACTCGCCATCTCCTCGAAGACAGGCACCGCCCCGATGAAGGCGGCCGGCTCCTCGGTGCACCACCAGGCGAATTCGGCTCCTCCGGCGCCCCAGTGGCGCCGGTCCCACTGCGTCACGGTGGTGAAGACGTGGCCGTCCTCGGTCCGGAGATCCTCCCGGCGCAGGGGCAGCTGCCAGCACACCTCCGGCTTGAGGTCCATGGGCCGCTCCCCCCGGCCCAGGGCGGCCCGGTGCAGGGCGCAGCCGGCCCCGCCGGGGAATTCCGGGCGGTTGAGGAAGATGCAGGCGTCCTCGGCCAGACGGGTGGTGACCACGCCCTTCTTATCGGTCCGGGTGACGCCGCCCCGCCTGCCCTTCTTCATGAACTGCCAGTCCTCGGCGGTCAGGGTGTCAGCGGCCGCCTCCACCCGGGCGATGTCATCGGCGTCGCTGAAGTGGGCGCCGTAGGAGCAGCAGCCCTGGACCAACTCGGGGGCCGGCTCGGTCAGCACCCCTTGGCAGCCCCGCCCGAAGATGCAGGTCCAGTTGGACAGGAGGAAGGAGACGTCGAAGACCCAGGTCCGCTCCTCCTCCGGATCCGGGATGCTGATCCAATCGTGAGCGGCGTCGGCTGGACGGGGCACCGGGGGAGAGTAGTGGTCGGGCAGACTGGCTCCGATGACCCTGGTGCAGGATCTAACCGCCGCCCTGGACGAGGAGCGGGTGCGTAACGGCGGGCTGGAACGGGCCCTCTACAACCGGGACGCCTCCATCATGGAGGGCCGGGCCGGAGTGGTCTGCTTCCCCGAGACCACCGCCGAGGCCCAGGCCGTGGTGCGGGTGGCGGCGGCCCACGGACGGGCGGTGGTCCCCCGGGGTGCGGGCACCGGCCTGGCCGGCGGAGCCGTGCCCGTGGGCAGTGAGGGACACGAGCCGGTCGTGGTGGTCACCACCCGCATGAACCGGATCCTCGAGGTCGATGCCGACAATGCCGTGGCCTGGGTCCAGCCCGGCGTTCTCAATCTCGACCTGTCCCGCCACGTCGCCCGGCTGGGGCTGCATTTCGCCCCCGACCCTTCCAGCCAGCAGGCCTGCTCCATCGGGGGCAACGTGGCCAACAACTCCGGCGGGCCCCACTGCCTGGCCTACGGGGTGACCACCGCCCATGTCCTGGCCGTGGACGTGGTGCTGGCCGACGGAGCCCTGGTCCGACTGGGGGGACTGGAGCCGGAGAGCCCGGGCTATGACCTGCGGGGTGCGTTCGTCGGGAGCGAGGGGACCATGGGCCTGGCTGTGGCCGTGGCCGTTCGCCTCACCCCGCTGCCTCCGGCACTGCGCACCATGCTGGTCGGCTTCGCCACGGTCGAGGCCGCGGCCGAGACGGTTACCGCCGTCATCGGCGCCGGCATCATCCCGGCCGCCATGGAGATGATGGACGCCCGGATCACCAAGGCGGTGGAGGAATACGTCCACGCCGGATTCCCCGCCGATGCCGCCGCCGTGCTGCTCATCGAGATCGACGGGCTGGAGGACGGGGTGGCCGCCGCCGCCGCTGAGGTGGTCGGCCTGGCCGAGGGCCTGGGCGCCACCTCGGTGCGGGTGGCAGCCGATGCCGCCGAACGGGAGCTGCTGTGGAAGGGACGGAAGTCCGCCTTCGGCGCCGTGGCCCGGATCGCCCCCGACTACTACCTGCATGACACGGTGGTCCCGAGGACCCGCCTGGCCGAGATCCTGGCCCGGGTCTACGAGCTGGCCGATGCCAACGGGGTGGCCGTCATGAACGTCTTCCATGCCGGGGACGGAAACCTCCACCCACTCTTCCTTTTCGACCGGCGCCGGCCCGGGGAGCTGGAGCGGGTCAAGGCCGCCGGGGACCAGCTCATCCGGGTCTGCATCGAGGCCGGCGGCGTCTTGTCCGGGGAGCATGGGATCGGCCTGGAGAAGCGGGACTACATGCCCCTCCTGTTCTCCCCGGCCGACCTGCTGGCCCAGGACTCTCTGCGGGACGCCTTCGATCCCACCCGATTGTTCAATCCGGAGAAAGTCATTCCCTCCGGCTCGCGCTGCGGGGATCTCCAGTCCATTCCTCCCGGGGTGTGGATCTGAGCGTGGGCGCCCTGGAGGACTTTGCCGAGGAGGCCGGAGCCGAGGACCCCGTGGCTGTGCGAGGCGGTGGCACACAGTGGGACGTAGGAGGCCCACCCCGGGCCCCAGTCCGCCTCCTCGGCGCCCCCGCGGGCGTGGTGGACCACCGGCCCGAGGAGATGCTCGTCCGGGTGCGGGCCGGCACCCCGATGGCGGAACTGGACGAGGTCCTCGCCGGCGCCGGCCAGATGGTGCCGCTCGACCCGGTCGATCCCGGCCGGGCCACCGTCGGTGGGGTGCTGTCGGTGGGCCGGGCCGGCCTGCGCCGCCTGCGCCACGGGCCGGTGCGCGACCACGTGCTCGAGGTCCGCTACGTCTCCGCCGACGGGCAACTGGTGAAGGCGGGCGCCCCGGTGGTCAAAAACGTCAGTGGCTTTGACCTGGTCCGCCTTCTGGTCGGCTCCCTCGGCACCCTCGGCCTGATGGGCGAGGTGGTGCTGCGCACCTACCCGCGGCCCCGGGCCAGCCGGTGGCTCACCCGGCCGTCGCCCGGCCCGCCCCCCGCACGGCTGCTCGGTCTCTACCGGCCTGCTTCGCTGCTCTGGGACGGCGCCTCACTCTGGGCTCTGCTGGAGGGCCATCCCTCCGATGTCGACTCCCAGGCGCGCCACCTCGGCCCCGGTTGGACGGAGCCGGACGGGCCCCCCGTCGTTCCGGCCGGGGGCCGTCTTTCCATGGCGCCGGGTCTGGTGGCGTCCTGGGCCCGGGACCGCTCCCCAGCTACGTTCCTGGCCGAGCTGGGGGTCGGCGTGGTCCACCTCAGCGGGCCGGGCGGGCCCGCGGTGGCACCAGATCCTCTGGTGACCGAGCTCAACCGGCGCATCAAGGAGCGCTTCGACCCCACCGGCCGCCTGAACCCGGGGAGGATGGCGGCGTGAGACTGGCCCTCGACGATGACGAGCTCGCCCTCTGCGTGTCCTGTGGCCTGTGCCTGCCGCACTGTCCGACCTACCGGGTCACCGGGGACGAATCGGCCTCCCCCCGGGGCCGCATCGCGGCCATGCGCCTGGTCCACTCCGGAGCGGCGGCGGCCGATGAGGAGATCGAGCGGTTCATGGACCTCTGTGTCCAGTGCCGGGGCTGTGAGGCGGCCTGTCCGTCCTCGGTGCCCTTCGGCCGGCTCATGGAAGGGGCCCGCCACACCCTGGCCGAGGAGACTTCCTACCAGCCGTGGTGGCGCCGGGCCGGGTTCCGGGCCCTCTCCCACCATCGCCTGCTGGTGGTGGTCGCCTATGCCGCCACCCTGGCTCAGCGCCTCCACCTCCTTCCCGGGCGGGCCGGCCTGTCCCGGCTGGCCTGGCGCCGGCCCCGGCTGGGCACCAACGGCTCGGACGCCTGGGTCCTCACCGGTTGTGTCATGGACGCCTTCCAGCGCCCCGTCCACGCCGCCACCCAACGGGTCATGGAAGCCACCGGCGCCGCCACCCGCCCCAGCCCACCCGGATGTTGCGGCGCCCTGGCCGCCCACGCCGGGTTGACCGACATCGCCCGTCGCCAGGCCGCCGCCACGGTGGCATCCATGGCCGGCTCGGATCCGGTGGTGGTGGACTCCGCCGGCTGTGGGGCCTACATGAAGGAATACGGCCGGGTGCTGGGCCCGGAAGGCGCCACCTTTGCCGGCCGGGTCCGGGACATCAGCGAGTGGCTGGCCGGCCGGTCCCTGCCACCGATGCGGCCCCTCCCGCTCAGGGTGGCCATCCAGGACGCCTGCCACCTCCGCCATGTGCAGAAGGTCCACGGCGCGGTGCGGCCCCTCTTGGCCGCGGCGGTGGAGGAGGTGGTCGAGTTGGCCGACGACGGTCTGTGCTGCGGCGCCGGGGGGTCCTACTCCGTTTGGCACCCGGACATGGCCGGGCGCATCCGGGAGCGCAAGCTGGCCGCCATAGCCGCCTCCGGCGCCGAGGTGGTGGCCAGTGCCAACCCGGGCTGCGCAATGCACCTGGCCGCCGCCGGGGTGAACGTCCGCCATCCCGTGGAGTTGGTGGATGAGGCCATCGCCCGAGCCCGCAAGGAGGAAAGTGTCTGACCTGGAGGACCTTCGGTCCCGCCTGGAGGGCATCGCCGATGAGTTGGCCGACGCCGCCCTGGACTGCCTGCGGGAGGCGGCGGCCCACGGCGGGGACGCCAGTGAGGAGCGGGCCATCACCCGGGCCCGGCGGGCGGTGGAGCGCGCCGTGCACCTGCTCAAGGCTTCCGACACCGAGGACGCCGCCGAGGAGTTCTTCGAATAGTTCCGGCCCTGGGGGCCGGTGGGGGCGCCGGCCCTGGGCGGCGGGGCGCCAGCTGGGCGCCGGTTAAGGCGTGGCCACCCGCCCGTAGAGAGTGGTGCGCTGCTCCAGCGGGCGGCCCAGGGGCTCCACCAGTTCCAGGAACTCGCTCTCGTCCATGCGCTGGCCGTGGGTGGCCCCCGCCGCCCGGGAGATGTTCTCATCCATCAGGGTGCCCCCGAGGTCGTTGGCCCCGGCCTGGAGACACTGGCGGGCCCCGCCGATGCCCATCTTCACCCAGGAGGTCTGGATGCTCGGGACGAGATCCCCATAGGCGATCCGGCCCACGGCGTGCATGAGCAGAGCCTCCCGGAAGGTGGGCCCCCGCCGGCTGCGGCGCTGCAGGTACAGCGGGGC
>DATLUK010000252.1:0-4248 GCA_035533195.1 Acidimicrobiales bacterium
ACGCCGAGATGGCGTCGGAAGTCACCCACCGAGTCGCTGCGACGGGTCTCAACTCCCCGCCGCAACAGCGGTGGCACCAACACGGCCAACCAGACAACTGCCAACAAACTCAGGACCACGATGGTCAAGCTCCTCGACCTACCTTCGTGTAAGGGGACCGTAACTCAGGTCCCTGCGCGATTGGTGGATGGTGACGTGAGGTTGGGCCACCGCAAAACCAACGGAAGTACTGCCGTCCGCACAGCATGAATGTTTCGATTGACCTGTCAGGCTAATGAACAACCTGCCCGCTGGCAACCGGCCCGACCCTGCGGTCGGCATCTGATGCCCCGGGGACGGCCGGCACGACCAATTTGGTTATGTCACTCTCACCATCCGCGCCACGCAGCATCGGGCGCGTGGGAATATGACGAAACCGTTACGAAACGGTGATCAGAAGTCGGCTGAAGGCCGGTCGGGCCCGGGACGGCGCCAAGTGCCTGAACGTCCACCGGTTTTCTCCCATAGGGCGAGCTCACCGATGGTCATGGAACGGTCGGAGGACTTGCACATGTCGTACACGGTCAATGCCGCCACAGCACAGGCGGTCATCGCCTCCATCTCCACACCGGTCCGGTCCACGGTCTCCACCTGGGACTCCACCTCCACGAAATCGTCACCGATAGTGAAGTTCACATAGACCGACCCGACCAGGAGTGGGTGACAGAGCGGTATCAGGTCGGCCGTGCGCTTGGCCGCCTGGATGCCGGCAATGCGGGCGGCGCCCAGGACATCGCCCTTGGAGATGGCGTTGCTGGCCACTTTGGCCGTGGTTTCGGCCTCCATGAAGACCCGGCAACGGGCCAGGGCTCGGCGGTGGGTCGGGTCCTTGGGGGTCACATCGACCATCCGGGCGCGGCCGAGCGGATCGAGATGAGTGAGGCCGCGATCGGACATCGCCGGATTCTAATGGCGGGCCCCCCCGCCCGGGGACGCCCGTGGCCGGTTGGCTCAGCCGCCTATCTGGCTCATGCCTCGGGCCGGGCGGATGAAATTGACCCGGCCGATGCTGTGGCCCGCCCACTTGCGCCCGACATCGCCGGCGATGGCAGCCGCGATGTCATCATCTGTTGCTCCAGAGCGGAGCAGGGACCGGAGATCGGTCTCCTGGACGGCAAAGAGGCAGTTGCGCACCTGGCCCTCCGCCGTGATCCGGATCCGGTCGCACCCCTCGCAGAACGGGCGGGTGACGCTGGCGATGACCCCGAAGGCGCCGGCCCCGTCCAGGTAGCGGTAGCGGGCGGCCGGCTCGGACCCCTGCATGACGGCCTCGACCGGGTAGGCGGCGCTGACGGCCTCGACTATCTCATCGGCCGGCACCACCTGTTCCATGGTCCACTCCCCTTGGGCGTCGAGAGGCATGAACTCGATGAAGCGGATTTCGACGCCCCTTTGCCGGCCGAATTCGGCGAAGTCCACCACCTCATCGTCATTCACCCCTCGCATGACCACCACGTTCACCTTGACGGGGTCGAAACCAGCCGCCAGGGCGGACCCGATGCCGTCCAGGACCCGTTCAAGCTGTCCCCGCCCGGTCAGGGCCTGGAAGCGCTCCGGGCGCAGGCTGTCACAGGAGATGTTGACCCGGGACAGGCCCGCCGCCCGCAGGTCGGCAGCGAGCAGGGCGAAGCTCGAGCCGTTGGTGGTCATGGCCAGGTCCACCGGCGCCCCCGTGGCCGGCACCCGCAGCTGGGCCAGGCGCTGGATCAGCAGGGGGAGGCGGGCCCGCACCGTGGGCTCCCCTCCGGTGATCCGGATGCCGTCGAAGCCGTAGCGCTCCACGCATATCCGGGCCACCCGCTCGATCTCCTCATAGGTCAGGATCTCTGAGCGGTCGAGCCACTGCATCCCTTCCTCGGGCATGCAGTAGGTGCAGCGAAAATTGCACCGGTCGGTGATGGAGATACGCAGATCCCGCACTACCCGCCCATGGGGATCGACCAGGGGTGTCGAGGTGTCCACGACCACCAGACTACGGGACCAGGGCCGGCGGTCCGGCCAGGTGCCGGCCGGCTAGGGGGCGGCCAGCAGCTCGCCCAGCAGCCAGGCTTCGAGCTCCTCGCCCTCGCCCACCTCGGTTCCGGGTTCGACCAGGGCCAGGGCGTTGGCCCGGGCCATGGCCGAGAGCACGTGTGAGCCCTGCCCGCCCGAGGAGCGCACTCCCACCCGGCCATCGGCGCGGAGGCGGGCACTGACCCGGTAGAAGGAGAGCCGTCCCTCCCCGGCTCCCCGGAAGGGCTCCTCGGCCAGCACCGCCAGCCGGGGCCGGAACCGCCCCGGGCCCTCGTATCCCATCATCTGGCGCAGGGCCGGGCGGGCGAAAAGCTCGAAGCTGACACTGGATGACACCGGGTTTCCGGGCAGGCCGAAAACGGGGGTGGAGTCCGCCACCCCGAAGGCAAAGGGCTTGGCCGGCCGCACCGCCACCTGCATCCAGCGCATGGCGCCCCCCGACAGCTGGTCGAGGACGACCTTCACGTAGTCGAAGTCCCCCACGCTCACTCCGCCGCTGGTAAGCACGGCGTCACAGCCGGCCAGGCCGGCCCGCAGAGCCGAGGAGATTTTCGCCTCCGTGTCCCTGGCGATCCCTAGGTCGACGGGGACACAGCCCACCTCGGCCAGGAGGCCGAGCAGCACGGCCCGGTTGGACTCTCTGATCTGCCCCGGGCGCAGAGGGCCACCGCCGTCGACCAGTTCGTCCCCGGTGGAGAGGACGCCCACCCGGGGCCGGCGATGAACGGGAACGGTGCTGGCTCCGATGCTGGCCGCCACACCCAGGTGGGAGGGGGTGAGGACCGAGCCGCGGGCGAAAACGACCTGGCCGGCGCCGATGTCGCCTCCAGGGGTCCGGACGTTCTCCCCTTCGGCCACCGGGGCCAGGATCTGGACCCGCCCCGGTCCGGCCGCGGTGCGCTCGACCATCACCACCGCATCCGCCCCCGGAGGCATGGGGGCTCCGGTCATGATCCGTACCGCCTGGCCAGGGCCGACCGGGGGCTCCGGGGGCTGGCCGGCGGCCAGAGAGCCCACCACTTCCAGTGTCACCGGGGCCGATTCGGTGGCGGCGGCCGTGTCCCCGGACTGCACGGCGTAGCCGTCCATGGCCGTATTGGCGAAGGGCGGAACATCCTCGGTGGAAACCAGGTCGGCGGCCAGCACCAGGCCCAGTGCGTCGCTCAGGGCTAGTTCGGCCGGGTCCAGCGGGGGACAGGCGGAGAGGACGTGGTCCCGGGCCTCCTCCAGCGGGATCAGGGCCATGATCGGCTCAGGCCGGCCCGTCCCTGAATATCCCGGCCAGGAACTCCCGCAGCGGTGGGCCGAGGTCCTCCCGTTCCAGGGCCAGCTCGATGGTGGCCTTGAGGAAGTCGAGCTTGTTGCCCACGTCGTAGCGGCCCGTTTCGAACACGACGCCCCCGACCGCCTCCTCCTTCATCAACTGGCCGATCCCGTCGGTCAGCTGCAGCTCCCCCCCGGCCCCCAGCGGCGTCCGCTCCAGAGCGGCGAAGATGCCCGGCGTCAGCACATAGCGCCCGATAACGGCCAGGTCGCTGGGGGCGGTCCCCGGCGCCGGCTTTTCCACCACGCTGGTGACCCGGACGAAGGCGGGGTCATCGCCCCAGGGTTTGATCTCGGCACAGCCGAGGGAGGAGATCTCTTCCTCCGAGACCCGCTTCAGGGCGAGGATGCTGACCCCGGTCCGGGCGTGGGCGGCCAGCATGTCCCGCAACAGCGGGCTGGAGGAATGCATGATGTCATCGGCCAGCAACACCGCAAAGGCTTCGTTGCCGATGTGCTCGCGCCCCACCCAGACGGCGTGGCCGAGTCCCCTGGGCTCCTTCTGGCGCACGTAGTGGATGTCGGCCATGTCGGCAATCTCGCGGACCTCGGCCAGAAGGTCCGTCTTGCCCTTTTCGGCCAGGTAGTGCTCGAGCTCGAAGGACCGGTCGAAGTGGTCCTCCAGACTGCGCTTGCCCCGGCTGGTGATCATGACGATGTCCTGGATCCCGGCGGCGATGGTCTCCTCCACCACATACTGGATGGCCGGCTTGTCCACCAGGGGCAGCATCTCCTTGGGCTGGGCCTTGGTGGCCGGCAGCCAGCGGGTGGCCAGGCCAGCGGCGGTGATCAGAGCCTTGCGGACGGACTTGGCGTTGGTCCCGGTCACAGACCGTCAAGCTACACTTGGCACTCTCACCCAGAGAGTGCCAA
>DATLUK010000253.1:0-15683 GCA_035533195.1 Acidimicrobiales bacterium
GCCTTCACACGGCTGAGGTCACAGGTTCGAGTCCTGTTACGCCCACCGGGCCTGGGAACATCCTCGATTGGCTTCAGCAGTCGACGGCCGCCCTGAGGGCTCTGCATGCCTCCAATAGACGGATGGGGTCGAGGGCAGTCAGCCGCTCGACCAGGTAGGCCCTGGGAACGACTCGGAGATTATCGAAGCTGGCAGCACACTCTGTGGGCATTCCGTCAGCGGGGCCGAGCGGCAGTTCGGTGGGGATACTCCTGATCGTTCTGGTGACAGGCGCCGCAAGCAAGTTGTGCAGGACCGGAATGGCGGCGGACCGGGTCATTACGAGGAAGGGACGGCGTCCGATGTCTTCGAGCTCCCCCCACCACACCTCGCCTCGCTGAGGCTCACTCACCATGGCTCCTCAAGGATCGCGTCCCGCAGGGAGGCGATGGCGGCATCCCGCTCGACCTTCTTCACCGCCCTCCTGTTCTGGGCGATAGTGGTCAGCAGCAGCCCTCCGAGACCCAGCGCCGCCGCCAGAGCCGCCACTGTCCCGAAAGCGACCAGCCGCCGCGGATCGGCCAGCCGCCGCCCTGGGCGGTCACCTGGCTGGGTCATTACCTCCCAATATCCGCCGTTCCGGGGTGGGGGGCAACGGGCGAAGGCACCTACCGGCACGACGCGTCTGCACTAGTTGCCTCCCGGGTACGCCCGCTCGGTAGCCTCCCCTGATGGCCGATCCCGGACCCCCGAGCGGGGCGAAACAGGCGCTTGGGAAGATCGGACGCCAGGCCCTGACCTGGGGCGCACAGCAGCTGCCGGTACGCCGGCGCCTCGACCGGCTGGCTACCAGCCTCACCCTGCTCTTGGACCAGACGGCCCCTGATGGCATGTACGGCGGGTCCTATTTCGGGGACGGCCGTAACCCCGAGGACCGGATGGGTTTGTCCGGTTATGCCAGTTATGACCGGGTATCCAGCATGGCCAACCGGGCCGCCTTCATCGAATGGAGCCTTTTCCAGGAGTGTCGCAGCCTGGATGTCGGCTGCGCCCTGGGCTTCGTGGTGGAGGCTCTGCGGGAGGCGGGCTTTGACGCCTGGGGCATGGACTACAGCGAGTGGGCCGTTCGGCACTCAACCAAGGGGGCTCGGGGCCGCCTGCGCCAAGCGAGCTTGCTCGAGCCGCTTCCCTACGCCGATGGCGAGTTCGGCCTGGTTACCGCCATGGAGACCCTGGAGCATCTCCCCCCCGAGGCCATCCCGGGTGTGCTGGCCGAGCTGCGACGGATCTGCAGTGGGTTCCTGTACCTGACCATCCCCTCCTTCGGACCCAACCGGTGTGGGCTGGACGGATGGTTCTCGGGGAAGGTGGCCCCCGAACGCCTCGCCTACTACGACTCGCTGCCGGCGGACTATGACGGCCCGGTGCCCTTCGAAGATCTGATGCGCGACGCCCACGGCCAGCCCATCGAGGGCCACCTCACCATCGCCTCGTTCAACTGGTGGGAAGAGCAGGCCAAGGCGGCCGGATTCGAGCGCTCGGCCGAGATGGAGGCGCGCGTCTATCCCCTCCTGGAGCGGGTCGGCCAGACCGGCTGGTGGTGTCCCTACGTTTTCCACGTGGCGGTTACGTCGCCACCGCCCGCCTCTTTGCGCGACGCGGAGGAGGCGGACGTTCTGGCCCGGAAGTGGCAGGTCGCCCGGTCCGCCTGACTGGTGAGCAGGCACGGGGAAGTAGGGCTCATGGCAAACTTCGCCCGATGAGCCCGCCCGGAGTCAACCGTTATCGGGACGTGCCTTCCCTGGAAGGGGAAGGCCAGGCGCGCCTTTTGATGCTGGCCCGGGCCCTGGGCCAGGCCCTTACGGGCGAGGCCGTGGCCGCGGCGGTGTTCGAGCACGCCCTGGTCTATCTGGGCGCCTCCACCGTCGGGTTGTGGAGGATGGGGGAGGACGGGCGGATTCGATTTGCCGGGGGGGCGGGCATCGACGGTCCGGGTGGGGCGACCGAGGTGGGCGCCATCGAGGCCGACTCGGATCTGCCGGCCGCCCTGGCCCTTCGCAGCGGGGAGTTGGTCAGCTTCGGCTCGGGGGCTGAGCGCAATCGGCGCTGGCCGTCGCTGGTCCCGATCGGGACCTTTGCCGAGGCCGTGGTGGTGGTGCCTCTGATTGCCCGGGGCGCCCGCTTTGGCGTGCTTCACATGGGTTGGGCCGAGGAGGCGGAGGACTTCAAACCGGACGAGGACCTGATGTGGGCCCTGGCCGAGTTGTGTGGCACCGCCTTGGACCGGGCCCAGCTCTACGAAAGAGAGAGGAACTCCCGGGAGACGCTGGAGTTCCTCAACCTGGGAACCCGCTTGATGATCAGCGCCCAGGACCCGGATGAGATCGTGCGCTCGTTGGTCCAATTGGCCGTTCCCCGGCTGGCGCCATGGTGCGCGGTCTACGTGGCCGAGGACGGACAGTTGATCCGGGTGGCCATAGAGATTTCGGCCGATCCTTCATTGGCCACCGAACTGCGCGACGCGCCGGCGGTCGCAGTCGATGCCGACGTTCCTCTGGCCCGGGCCTTCCGCACCGGGGAGACGGAGGTCATGCCCCGGATACCGGCTGCGGCCGTGTTGGCCACCTACTCCGGCCACCAAGCCGAACGGATCCTCTCTCTGGCCAGCGAGAGTTGGTCGGCCCTGGTGGTGCCCATCCGGGCCGAGGGCGAGGTGATCGGCGTGATGAGCCTGCTGTCCCCGGATTGGGGCGGTGGGACGCCCGCGGATACCCACTTCGCCGCCGAGGGTCTGGCCGCCCGGGCCGGCGTCGCCCTGCGCAGCGCCATGCGCTACCGCCGTCAGGTGGACAACGTGCGTCTGCTGACAGCGGCCCTGTTGCCCGATGGCGTGCCCGAACTGGAGGGGCTGGCGGTGGCGGCCCGCTATGTGCCGGCGTCGGGAGATGTCTGCGGGGACTGGTATGAGGTGGAGACCCTCCCCGACGGTCGGGTGCTGGTCGGCATTGGGGATGCATCCGGCCACGGCCTGGAAGCGGCGGCCACCATGGCCCGGGTCCGCCACGCCGCCCGGGGCCTGGCCGTGGCCGGGCTGGAGCCCGCGGCCATCATGGTCAACCTGTCCCGGCTCCTGGCCGGGGACGTCGATGACTCCATCGCCACTGCCGTCTACGGAATCATCGACCCGGCCAGCGGCGCCAGCGTCTGGTCCAGCGCCGGCCACCCGCCCCCGGTGTTGGTGGGCGCCGACGGCTCCATCGCTCTCATGACCCTGCCCCCGGGCCCGCCCATCGGGGCGTCGGGAGTGCAAGAGCAGGTCAGCCTGGAGCTCCGGCCCGGCTCGCTGGTGGTTCTCTACACCGATGGGCTCTTCGAACGCCGGGGGGAGGACCTCGATGTCGGCATCGACCGGCTGGTGGAGGTCATCACCGCGCTACGGGCCAATGGCATCGACGCCATTGCGGACGCGGTGATGGCCGGCGGAGGCACGGCCGATGACGCCTGTGTCTTGGTCATCGCCCGCTGAGCTCAGTCCACCAGGGCAGAGGACCACAGGCGGTCGGCCACGTGGTCGACGGTCTGCTGGGCGGTCAAGTCGGTGGAGTCCACCCACAGGCCGATCTCCGGTGTCTTCTTGCGCAGAGCGGCGTCGAGGGCCTCGGCGCTGATCCGGTCGGGGCCGTAGGCCGACTTGGGCCGGCCCGCCTCGCGGGTGGCCACCGCCTCGAGGGACGGGCAGAGAACCACCAGGGCCAGGGGCCGGCTGGTGATGGCCTTCATGTAGTCCAACAGCGCCGGCCCGATGACGATGTCCTGGACGACCACGCTGAAACCGGCCTGGAAGTAGCCGTCCGTGGCCGACGCCCCCAGGCGGTAGCGCAGCTTAAGCTGGCGAACGGCCTCCTCCTCCGGATCGGCCGACATCTCCCGCCGGCCGGAGACGACCATGCGCCGGAAGACGTCGCCCTTTACGTGGGCTCCCTTCCAGAAGCGACGGGCCAGGAGCTCGGCCACGGTGGACTTGCCCGAGGCCGAGATGCCCGTGATCAGAACGCACAGATGGTCGTCCGGGGCGAGGAGCCTGGTCACCGGCGGCAGGATACGCACCTATGGGCGCTCCCGAGGACGTGGTCGAGACCCTGCGCCGGGCCGGCTGCGTGGCCGCCGAGGAGGAGGCGGAGGAGTTGTGGGCCGCCGCCGGGCGCCGGCGGGAGAGGGTCAACGCTCTGGTGGAGCGCCGAAGCCGGGGCGAGCCCCTGGCTTGGATCACCGGGCGGACGGTGTTCGGGGGGGTGGACCTGGCCGTGCACCCGGGCGTGTATGTGCCCCGGTGGCAGAGCGAGCCGATGGCCCGCCAGGCCGCTGAGCTGCTGCCCAATGGCGGACGGGCCCTGGATCTGTGCACCGGCTGCGGGGCGGTGGCCGTCGTCCTGGCCGCCCGCCGGCCGGCCGCTTCCATCATCGCGACCGACAGGGACGAAACCGCGGTCGCCTGCGCCCGGGCCAACGGCGTAGACGCCCTTCTCGGGGATCTCGACGCGCCCGTCCCCGCCGACTGGGCCGGCACCGTGGATGTTCTGACGGCGGTGGCTCCCTACGTCCCGACCGAGGAGATGCACCTGTTGGACCGGGACAGCCGGGCCTACGAGCCGGCGGCCGCCCTCGACGGCGGGCCGGGCGGCACCCGGATCCTGGTCGAGGTCATCGGCCGGGCCCCTCGCTGGCTCAAGCCGTCAACCGGGGTGGTGCTGGTGGAGCTGGGAGGGACCCAGGCCGAGGCTCTGGCTCCCGTCCTGGACGGGGTCAGCCTGGCCGTGAGACAGATCGGTCGTGACTCGGAAGGCGACGTCCGCTACCTCGAAGCCGGCTGGGCCTGAGCCCCGGCGCGATCCTGGGCGGGTGCCGACCCGGCGGGTGTCACTGCTCAAACTCCTCGAGGCCAAGGATCCTCCCGTGACGGACCCCGCCGCGGCCGTGGCCGAGGGCCGGGTTCTGGTGGACGGTGCGGTGGTGACCAATCCCTCCTCCCAGGTGAGGGCGGACGCCCGGGTCGTGGTGCAGGAAGCCCGGTTTCCAAGAGGCGTCGAAAAGCTGGGCCGGGCCCTCGACGGGCTGGGGGTGGAGGTGGCCGGGCGCACCGTGCTCGACGTCGGAGCCTGCACAGGCGGCTTCACCCAAGCCGTGCTGGACCGGGGGGCAACCAACGTCTTTGCCGTGGATGTCGGCTTCGGCCAGCTGCTGGGCTCGCTGCGCCAGGACCCCCGGGTGGTCAACCTGGAGCGGACCAACGCCTCGGAGGTGACCCCTGCCCTGCTCGGCCAGCAGGTTGACCTGATTGTCATCGACGTGACCTATGTGCGCCTGGGCACCATCATCTCCGAGCTGTCGGCCAACCTGAGCCCGGCCGCGGGCACCGATCTGGTTGGCCTGGTCAAGCCCATGTTCGAACTGGAACGGGGCGAGCTGCCCGTTGACCCCGCCGACCTGGTCGAGGCCGGCCGGCGGGCGGCCGCCGACGCCGACGCCGCCGGCTGGGACGTGCTGTCGGTTACGGAGTCGGCGGTACGCGGAAGCCAGGGAGCGGTGGAGCTGTTCCTGCGAGCCCGGCGCCGGTAGGGGATATGGGCCCCCGGTGGGCCCGACCCTCCTCGCTTCGGTAACGGCGGAAGGCGGGCAGGGCCAGGGCCACCGCCGCCGTCCCGATTACGCACAGGACGCCGCCCGACACGATCGAAGCCCTCAGCCCGGCCAGGGACTCGACCACGCCGGACTCGACGTTTCCGAGGGTCGGGCCGGTGCTGTAGCTCAGGAACTCGATGCCGGCCAGGCGTCCCCGGATGGCGTCGGGGACGGACTCGTTCCACATGGTCATACGGCCCAGCCCGCTCATCATGTCCGCCCCGCCCGCCACCACCAGGGCGAGAGCCGCCTCCCATAGCGCGCCAGCAAAGCCCAAGGCGATGATGCCCGCCCCCCAGACGGCGGCGGCTATCGCGATCATGAGCCCCTGGCGGCTGACCCGCCGGGACCAACCACCACTGGCCAGAGTGACGAGGAGGGAGCCCGCCGCCGGCGCCGCGTACAGGACGCCCAGCACGCTGGCCCCGCCCATCCGGGCCGCCAGCTGGGGGAACAGGGCATTGGGCATGCCGAAGAACATGGCGTTGATGTCCACCACGTAGCTGCCCAGCAGGTCCCGCCGGCGCACGGCGTAGCGCAGGCCCTCCATGACCGCCCTGACGCTTAGCTCGGCGTCCTCGGCCGGGGGAGGCGTCGCCCCCAGCCGCCAGAGGCAAAACAGGGAAACGGCGAAGGTGGCCACGTCAATGGCATAGGCGCCGCCCACTCCTATAGCGCTGAGCAGCAGGCCGGCCAGGGCCGGTACCGCCACCATGCCGATCTGGGAGCGCAGAGACATGACCGCTGAGGTGGCGGCCATGTCCTCGACCGGCACCAGCCGGGGCACCAGGGCATCCAGCGACGGCCGCTGCAGGCCGTCCAGTCCGGCCTGGAGGAAGGCGACCAGGAACAGGACCCAGAGCCGGCCCCCCACCAGGGCGTTGGCCAGCAGCGCCGCCGAGCCCAGAGCCAGGCCGGCTTCTGTCCACCGCAGCATCCGGCGCCGGTCGGCGGCGTCGGCCAGGGCCCCGCCGACCATGGCGGTGAGCAACATGGCGGCCAGCTCGGCCAGGCTGAGCAGGCCGACCACCAGAGAGGAGTGGCTGATCCTGTAGGCCTGGTACGGGACGGCCACGAAGCTCAACATGGTCCCGGCAAAGGAGATGCCCCCGCCGATGAACAACAGGCGCAGGTCCCGCGATCGGCGCAGCGGGCCCAGGTCGATGGCCAGCCGGGCCCCCGTCACCGGCGGAGTCTGGCAGCATCGCCGTGTGGGCCACCGTGACGGCTGAGGTCGTCCTGCGCTCAGCCGATGACCGCTATCAGGTCCTCAGCTCACTGCTGACCAGCCGGTCCAAGCGCCACCGCCGCCGCCAGTTCATCGTCCAGGGGGTACGCCCGGTGACCTCGGCCCTGGAGACCGGCTGGCCTCTGGAGGCGGTCATCTGGAGAGGCGGGGCCCGGCTGTCGCGCTGGGCCGCGGGTGTGTTGGACGAGACGGGGGCGGCCACCCGGTACCAGGTGACCGACGCCCTGATGGCGGGTCTGAGCGGTAAGGATGAGCCTGCCGAGGTCCTACTGGTGGCCCGCATACCCGGATGGGAGATGGCCGCCCTGCCCGCCGGTCCCGACACCGTGGTCTGTGTGGTGGACCGCATCGCCAGTCCTGGGAACCTGGGCAGCATCATCCGCTCGGCCGACGCCTTCGGAGCCGCCGGGGTGGTGACCGTCGGGCATGCCGCCGACCCCTATGACCCCGCGTGCGTGCGGGCATCCACCGGCTCGGTCTTCTCTGTGCCGGTGGTGGCGGTAGCCGGGATGGAGGAGGTGGCGGCCTGGTGCGGGCCGACTCTGGAGGGACGGGCCCGGGTCAGGCTGGT
Source organism: Acidimicrobiales bacterium (assembly GCA_035533195.1). Lineage (GTDB taxonomy): Bacteria > Actinomycetota > Acidimicrobiia > Acidimicrobiales > JAJPHE01 > DAHUYE01. The sequence goes on from DATLUK010000253.1 coordinate 7,479, forward strand.
CGGCGGGGATGAGTCGGGCCCGGCTCTGGCCCGGGGGGACCTGGCTCCGCCGGTGGCCATCCTCCTTGGCAGCGAGGGACGGGGCCTGTCCCGGGCGGCCGCCGAAGCCTGCGAGCGATTGGTGTCCATCCCCATGGTCGGGCGGGCCTCGTCCCTCAATGTGGCTTCGGCGGCAACCGTCCTTCTGTATGAGAGCCGCCGCTGAGGTGTCGGCCCCGCATCGGTTCCCCCGCCTGTGCCAACGTGTCCCATGAACATCGGCTGCGCAGTAGATACGTCCGGCTCCATCGAGTCGGTGGTCGAGCAGGCCCAGGCCCTCTCCGATGCCGGGATCAAGGCCATCGGCTGCTCGCAGATCTTCGGCTATGACGCCATGACCCTGCTCGCCATCATCGGGTCCCGCGTCCCCGACGTGGAGCTGATGACGGCAGTGGTGCCCACCTATCCCCGCCACCCCATCGTCATGGCGACCCAGGCCCTCACCGTGCAGGCCGTGACCGGCGGGCGCTTCACCCTCGGCATCGGCCTGTCCCATCAGATCGTCATCGAGAACATGTACGGCTACAGCTTCGACCGCCCGGCCCGGCACATGCGCGATTACCTCAGCGCCCTCATGCCCCTCCTTCGGGGCGAGCAGGTCAGCTACCAGGGGGAGACCCTGAAGGCGGCCACCATGGCGCCCCTGGAGATCAAGACCACGGCTCCGGATGTGCTGGTAGCCGCCCTGGCCCCCAGGATGCTGGAGCTGGCCGGCTCCCTGGCCGACGGGACCGTAACGTGGATGACCGGGCCGGCCACCGTGGCCGACCACATCGTGCCCAGCATCAGCGCCGCCTCCCAGAAGGCGGGCCGGCCGGCGCCCCGGGTGGCGGTGTGCCTGCCCGTGTGCGTGACGGCCGACCCCGACGGCGCCCGGGAGCGGGCCAACTCCTCCTTCGCCATCTACGGCCAGCTGCCTTCCTACCGCTCCATGCTCGACCGGGAAGGAGCCGCCGGGCCGGGGGACGTGGCCATTGTGGGCGATGAGGAGGCGGTGACGGCCCAGATCAGGAGGCTGAGGGATGGGGGAGCGACGGACTTTGCCGCTTCGCCTTACGGTTCGGCCGAGGAGGTGGCCACCACCGTCAAGCTGGTGGGGAGCCTGGCCCGGGCCTGACCAGGGGGCGGGTCATGCCGCCGCCGGCGGCGGGGGGCCGGGGCGGGCCCGCTCAGGCGGCGTCGTCCGGGTCGGAGGGCCGGTCGTCCAGGCCGACCAGATAGGCGACCCAGCCGATGCCGGCGGCCAGGGCCAGCTGGGAGATGGTGTCGAAGATGGCGCTGGTGACCGAGGAGCCGGCCCCCGGCAGGTGGTTGGTCACGTAGGACGCGGCGGTGGCGATGTCGAAAGCGGCGCTCAGCGCCCCGACGAAGAAGGCTGCGGCTATGAGAGCCAGTGGCACCCGTAGGGTGCGGCGGCTCCAATAGGTCGGGGGCCGGGGCGTCGGGTTCCCCCAGGTGGTGGCCTGCGCCTCGCACACCGGGCAGACCTTGTGGCCGTTGCGGATGATCACCTGATCCACGGACAGGACGTGGCCGTTGGGACAGACATCGGTGCCACCACCCGGAACCGGGAAGCCTGCGGGGTCGGTGGGTTCGGGGCCGGGCAGGGGCTCGGCCCCAGGGCCGCCTACGGATCCGAGAGGGGCGGTGAGGTCATCGCTCATGCGGCGAAGGCTACCGGCGCGGCCGAAGGCACCGACCGCGGTCGGCCCCGCCCGGTTCAGCGCTCGGCCGGCAGCTCCACGACCACGTTGGTGGCCTTGACCGAGGCCACCGCCATCATCCCCGGGGCCAGGCCGAGCTCATCGGCGGCCTCTCTGGTCATGAGGGAGACGACCCGGTGTGGGCCGGCCTGAATCTCCACGTGGGCGGCCACCTTGTCCTTGATCACCTTGGTGATGATCCCGGGGAAGCGGTTGCGGGCCGAGCGGCTGACGATGGGCTCCCGCCCAGCTTCTCCCGGCTCGGGCAGATTGGTGGCGGCAAAGTCGGCCAGCTCCCGGCCAGCGAATTCCCGCCGTCCACCCCCACCCCGTCGGAAGGGCAGTCGGCCGGAATCGGCCCACCGCCGCACCGTGTCGGGGCTCACGCCCAGCAACTCAGCCGCCTGACCTATCTGGTACCAGGGCACGGCTGCCATGCTAGGAACCCGCCGGCCACACGCTGACGCTGCCGGCGGGAATGTCGAGCCGGCAGTGCTCTCCGGGCTCCAATCCCGGCTCCTCGGCCGAGCGCACCCGCAGCCGGGGCCCGCCGTCCAACTCGACGGTGAGATCGGTGACCGAGCCCAGGTCGATGACATCCAGCACCCGGGCCCGGTAGACGCCTTCGGGGGTGAGGCGGATCTGCTCGGGCCGCACCGCCCAGCTGACGGCGGAGCCGTCGGCCAGGCCGGCGCTGTCGGCGGCCAGGGTCACGGCCCCGGAGCGGATGTGGCCCGAACCCGCCACCGACCCGGGGGAGAGGTTGTGGATCCCGAGCAGGCGAGCGACCTCCGCCGAGGCCGGGTGCCGGTACAGCTCGGCGCGGCTCCCGGCCTGCAGCATTCGCCCGCCGGCCACCACCATCACCTCATCGGCCAACAAAGTCGCTTCCTCCGGGTCGTGGGTGACGAGCAGGGTGGACAGTCCGGCTTCCCGCTGGAGCCGGCGCAGCTCGAGGCGCAGCTCCGCCCGAACCGGGGCGTCCAGGGCGGAAAAGGGCTCGTCCAGGAGAAGGAGGGCGGGGTGGCGGCTCAGGGCCTGGGCCAGGCTGACCCGCTGGCGCTGGCCGCCGGACAGCTCATGGGGGAACCGCCCGGCCAGATCCAACAGTCCGAGGGTCTCCAGCCACCAGGCCGCCACCGCCGTGTCCGCCCCGACTCCGAAAGTCACCTGTCGCCATACCGGGAGATGGGGGAAGAGGACCAGGCCCTGGGGCACATAGCCGATGGGCCGTGACTCGGGCGCCTCGGTGTCGATGCGGCGGCCGTTCAGGCTGACCGTGCCCGCCTTGGGTCCGAGGAGGCCGGCTACGGCCCGCAGGGTCATGGACTTGCCCGACCCGGAGGGGCCGAGGATGGCCAACCGGGGGCCGCCGGCGGCGTGGGCCAGATGGAGACGGAACGAGCCGGCCCGGGCGTCGAGGGCGAAGGCCACCCGGCTGGCTTCCAGCGGTCGCGGCGCCACCGGGGCGGGTAGGCGCACCGGGCGCCGCCGGCGGCGGGACCCGCCCAACCGGGCTGCCCCGGCCGCCACCAGGACGGCCACCATGGCGGCCATCACCGCCAGCACGGTCGGGGCCTGGGTGGTGGGGATCCCCGTGCTGGAGAACTGGATGTAGGTGAACACCGGCAGTGAGTAGGGGTGGTAGGCCAGCACCACGGTGGCTCCGTACTCCCCGAAGGCCCGCAGCCAGGTGAGCAACAGGCCGGCCCGGATGCCGGGGGCGGCCAGGGGCAGGGCCACCTGGAAGAAGCGGGAGAGGGGGCGGTGGCCGAGGGTGGCAGCCAGCTCATCCAGCGCCGGATCCAAGGCGGAGAAGGCGGAGCGGGCGGCGATGATCAGGAAGGGGGCGGACACGAAGGTCTGGGCCAGCACGATCCCGGCCACCGTCCCGGTCAGGCGCCCGCCGAACAGACGCCCGATGGTCGTGTATGGACCGACCACGTAGACGAGGACGATGCCGCTCATGACCGGCGGGATGGCCAGCGGGAGCTGCACGGCCAGGCCGGCCACCGCCGCCAGGGGCCCCCGGGCCCGGGCCAGGGCGAAGGCCAGCGGCACCCCCAGCACTCCGATGATGGCAGTGGCGACAGTGGCGCTCTCCGCCGACGTCAAGAGAGCCGCCCACAGGCTGGCAGTCCCGAAGCCGCGCTGGGCCGAGCCCGGAACCCGGGCCAGGAACACGAGCAGGGGAAGGGCCAGATAGACGGCCAGCAGCCCGCCCAGCCAGGTGAGTGGGCTGCGGCTCGCCCTCACGGTGCTCAGAACAGCACGTCCTTCAGGCTCGGCGGCGGGCTCCCGATCACTCCGATCGGCCGGGAGACAGCCAGCCCGGCCCGGGCCAGGTCGGCGGCGCCGGACGGTCCGAGGAGGTAGCGCACGAAGGCGATGGCGCCGGACGGATGGGCGGGGTTGGCCGGCACGGTGATGGTGTAGTGGGCGGCCAGGCTCGAGCCGGGCAGGCTGACCGTCGGGATGCCGGCCGTCTCGGCCTCCACCCGGTAGAAGAAGCCGGCGTCGAGCTGGCCGGCCTGAAGTCGCCCGACCAGGCTGTTCTCGGCAAAGACGTCGGATGTCGAGGCCGCCAGCCGGGCCAGTCCCGGCTGGTGGTGGACGCGGGCCGCCTGGTCCAGAGCCTCGACCGCCAGCTGGCCCTTCGGATCGGTGGCCGGGTCGGTGCGCCCCAGCAGGAAGCCGGGCTGGTTCACCACGTCGTACCAGGGCCGGCTGCCCAGCCGGGCGGCGAATCTACTCTTCGGGTTGTAACCGATCACCAGCGCCGACGTGGCGAAGGTGGCGTACCAGGAAACCCAATTGCCGTTGGTCTTCCCCTCCAACCGGGCGTTCTGGGCCGGAGAGGCGCTGATGTAGACGTCGCCCGACTCCACCTTCGCCTTGATCTCATTGGCCAGCGAGCCCGAATCTCCCGAGGTCCCGACCAAGTTGTATCCGCTGGCCCTGCCGAAACCTGGCCCGACCAGATTGTCCATGAGGTTCACCAGCGACCCGGCGTAGAGCACATCCACCGGCCCGGATCCCCGGACGCCCGAAACGGCTCCCCTGGTCCCGCCCTGGCCCGGCGCGCCGGGCGGGCTGGACGCTGTCCTGGCCGTCGAGCCGGCGCAGGCCCCGGCCACCAGGGCGACGGTAAGCCCGGCGGCGGCGGCCCTGAAGCGGTATCTGCGAGCCGGATAGGCATACGGACCCCGCAAACGCCAGTGGCTCACGGCGCCGGACCCTACTCGTCACGCCCCGTGTTCTGGCTACCGGCCCCAGTACGGGTCAGGTGGCGAGGTCGAGTTCGAGGGGCGCGAGCCCCGATTGTTCGAGGACCTTGGCCACCTCGCGCAGCGTCGTACGGAGCGTCGCTCGGCTGAGCCGCTCGCTGAGGGCGAGGTCGGCCGCGGCGGCCACTGCTGGGGGACGGAATTTGCCCTTGACCCGCAGCTCGGTCCTGTCCTCATCCAGCGGGTGCGAACTGAGCGTGCCCTCGAAGCGCGAGGACGGACCGACGGAACCTCCGGCCTCCCAGGTGAGGCTTTGGGCCCCACTGCCACCGGTGTCGTGCGTCCCGAGTGCAACGGAGGGGGTGACGGAGGGCATCCACGGCAGGCTGGTGGGGTCGATCCCCTGGCGGAGCCCCTCGGCGTCGCGGTACCCGGCCTTGATGCAGCGGGGCAACCAGGAGGCGGCTTTGAGTAGTCCATGGGCGACGACGCCGGCGGGCAGCTCGACCTGCACCCAGTCTTCGACGGCCACCGTGGCCGCGCCGTGGCGGTGAGAGTCGGTGGGCACCGGGTACCCAGACCGCTCGATCGCCTCGTCTCGCTCGGCTATGGCCGCCAGGCTGGTCCGGCCCAGGGTGTCGCGCAGCGCGGCGGTGGCAGCTCCCCAGGTCTCGTGCAGCGGGCAGACCTGCTCCCAGCGGCACGGTCCCTCGCCCAGGGCGCAGCGTTCGGAGCGCAGGGGCCCCTCCCCGGCCTCGACGACCTGGAGCAGGCTCACCTCTTCGGGGGGTCGGACGAGGCGGTAGCCACCGGCCTTGCCTGCCCGGGAGGTGGCCAGGCCGGCGCGGACGAGGTCGGCCAGGATCTGGGAGGCGAAGGTCTGAGGCACGTCCATCTCGGCCACGACCTCACGGATCTTCCGATGCTCACCGCCGGCGTAGGCCCGGGCTAGGCACAGGGCGGAGCGGACCACGTAGTCGCCCCGCTTCGACAGGGTCATGTCCATGACTTAAGTATGGCTCATGACTTGACGTATAGCAACGACGTCGGGTACAATGCCTTACGTTGACTACTGAGCTATATGTCTAGGAGGGGCTAGTGACCCTGCTGAGCGATCCAGGCGTGTCCTTCCCGGAGCAAACTCCGGATCCGGTGGCGGTGGCCATCCGCCTGCGGCCACCTGTGCGTACCGGTGTGACCGAGCGTTTCGCACTGACCGACCCGCCTCAGGGCTGGGACCTGGCCGCCCACCCGAAGGTCGCCCAGGTCCTGCGGAGCCGCAAGTTCCAGTTCGCCCTGATCCTGCCCAACCAGATCATCTTCTGGCTCGTGATCGGCCTGGGATTCCTTGGCACGGTGGTCCCCGGCCTCAACTTCGGCACCGCCATCACCTGGTACATCTGGTTCTGCCTCGTATTCGTGATGATGGTGGCGGTCGGACGGGCGTGGTGTGTGATGTGCCCCTTCGGCGGCTTTGGCGAGTGGGTCCAGCGGCGCACCTTCTGGAAGCGCACCCAGCGCCGCCTCGGGCTCGGGCGCAAGCTTCCCGAGCCGATCGCCCGCTATGGCTTCTTGCTTTCGGTCGGCACCTTCCTCCTGCTGACCTGGATCGAGGAGTACTTCAACATCGCCGGCCCAGGTAACCCGTGGGCGACCAGCTTCATGGTCCTCGGCATCGTCGGCAGCGCCCTGGTCTTCTTCCTCGTGTTCGAGCGCCGCACCTTCTGCCGGTACTTGTGCCCCCTGACGGCGGTCATCGGCACGGTCGGAGCCATGGGCTCGGTGGCCGGGTTCCGCACCCGGGACCGCCAGGTCTGCCTCGACTGCAAGACCAAGGACTGCATGCGCGGCGGGGTGAACGGCTATGGATGCCCGTGGTACACCTGGCCGGGCAGCACCGACTCCAACCTCACCTGTGGCCTCTGCAGCGAGTGCTTCAAAGGCTGCCCGGAGGGCAACATCGGCCTCTATGTGCAGAAGCCGCTCACTTCGGTAATCGCCCCGACCCGACGCCGGGCTGATGTTGCCTGGGCGGTGGCGGCGCTGTGGGGCCTGGTCCTGTACCAGCAGTTCAACTCCACCAACGTCTTCGCCAGCCTGGACGGTTGGCTCAACCAGGTGACGGGCCTGGCGTACCCGAACCCGGTGGACTACCTCGGCGTAATAGCTCTGGTCACCCTCGCCATGGCCGGCATCGTCAAGGCGGCGGAGTGGGGATTGGCCCGGCGTGACCTGGCGCCCGCCCTCGCCGCGCAGCTCGCCCCCTACCCGGCACCCGCCGCGGCCCGGTTCGTCACCTCGGGCATGGCGGCCGGCTCGGGCCTCCTCACAAGCCCGGCGGTCAGCGTGGCCGGCATGCCCGGCCTCCTGCCCGGCTTGACCGCAGCGGCGCCGAGCTCGGTGAACTTCATATCCCGGACGAGTCGGTTCCGGCTGTACTTCCTGCCGCTCATGTACGGGCTCATCCCCGTGGTCGGTGCCGACTACTTCGCCCGCCAGCTGCCGAAGTTCCTGCAGCACGCCTCGCGCATCGTGCCGGCGATCGGGCACCTCTTCGGCTCCGGTTCGACCAGTTCGGCGCTCTACAACACCCGCCTGATGTCGGACCCGGGCATCGTCATGGTCCAGGTGGCTGTGATCGCCCTCGGCATGTTCGCCTCGATGTGGGCGAGCTGGAAGATCTCGGGCCGGGACCTGATCGGGATCTCCCGACACCCGGCGGCTGCCCGGGCGGTGGCGCTGGCGCTGCCGGTGGCCTGCGGCCTGGTGGCCGCAGTCCTTTACGTGATCATGCACGCCGCGGACTAGGAGGCACCACGATGACTCTTCTCCAACCCACAATCGATTCCACCCACACCGGTCGGACCCCACACGTCACCGTGCTCACCGACCGATGTGCCGGGTGCCAGGAGTGCGTCATACGGTGCCCGACCGGTGCGCTCACCATGGACCTGGGGCCCTGGGTGGCCGTAGCCGATGACGACCGCTGCGTCGGGTGCCGCCAGTGCGTGCGGACCTGCCCGTTCAGCGCCATCGAGGTGGAGGGGCCACTGGTCGTGGCGCCCCGCATCGGAGCCACGCATCACCAGGTGGTTGGCCTGGCCGGCAACCTCGAGGAGACGCGCCAGGGGATACCGACCTGGGCCGCCGTTCTAGCCGAGGCGGAGCGGTGCCTGGCTTGTCCGGATCCGACCTGCGTGCGCGGTTGTCCGGTGCACAACGACATCCCGTCCTTC
>DATLUK010000254.1:0-2074 GCA_035533195.1 Acidimicrobiales bacterium
TGGCCACCATGCTCCCCGGGGTCCCCTATGGAATGGCGGCCAAGTTCGCGTTCGGTGACCGGGTGGCAGTGGCCATGGTAGGCGATGGGGCCATGCAGATGGGCGGCATGGCCGAGATGCTCACCGCGGCCAAGTACTACAAGACCTGGGCTGATCCTCGCTACGTCGTCGTCGTCCTCAACAACGAGGACCTCAACCAGGTCACTTGGGAGCAGCGGGCCATGGAAGGCGACCCCCGCTTTGTCGGGTCCCAGTCGATCCCCTATGTCTCCTACGCGGCGTGGGCCGACTTGATCGGCCTCAAAGGCATCAAGGTCACGGCCTCGGATCAGCTCGAGGAGGCGTTCACCGAGGCCTTCGCCGCGGACCGTCCGGTGATCGTTGACGTGTTGACCACCCCGGACGAGCCACCCATGCCTCCTCACGTCACCTTTGCCCAGGTTAAGGCGTTGATGCACTCGGTAGCCGGGGCGCCGTCGGAGGGCATCGCTGGGGCCAAAGAAGGAGTACGAGAGATGATCCACGAGTTCATGCACCACAAGAAGGATTGAGCATGCGCCGTCACGCCGCCACGATCACCCATGCCGAGTCCCTCGGTGAGGTGTCCCATTTCATCGACCGCGCCTTCGCCAACGTGGCCCACGGTCGCTTCGAGCGTGCACTGTCGGGACTCACGGCGGTAGCCGCGGCGGTGACGACGGCGGAGATCTACATGGAGCATTACAAGGCCAGCTTCGGGAATAAGTGGATGTGGAGCCCGATCATCGTCACTCCGCCGGTGATGGTGGCCGGGATCGCGGGCGTGTTCTCCAAGAAGTGGGCGAAGACCGTCCTCCCGGTTACTGCGCTGCTGTATACCGCCGACGGCTTGGCGGGCGAGTACTTCCACGCCCGCGGCGTGGCTCGCAGACCGGGCGGCTGGAAGCTGGCCTCTTACAACCTGCCGATGGGTCCCCCGATCTCCGCGCCGGGGCTGATGACCCTGGTCGGTGGCATGGGACTCCTGGCTGCCCTGCTTCGCCGGGAGGACTGATGGGCCGCGATCTCTCCAAGCCTGATCACCTCCCGAACCTGCGTCCGGGCAGGGAACCGCCGCACTCGTCCTGGCTGCCCTTGCAACGCCGGGGGATCACCCCCCAGATGATCGGGCGCTACCCCGACTACGACGTCTTCGATTCGGCGGACACCTGGGACGACGCCACGGCGAAGGTGGTCAACGCTCGTCTCCACGTCCCCCCCGAGCTCCGCTTCTTCTCCGTTGGGGAGGTCGCCACGCTGCGGGCGTTTTGTAATGTCTGCGTCGCCCAGGATGGCGAGCCCCGGGTGCCGGTCGTGGAGATGATCGATGAGAGGCTGGCCGCCGGCCGGCTCGACGGTTACCAGTACACCGACATGCCCGACGACCGCGACACCTGGCACGTCGTGCTCGCCGGCCTGGATGAAGTCGCCGGGGCCCGGTACGGTAAAGCCACGTTCGCGGCTTGTGAACCCGCCACCCAAGAGGCCATCGTCGCCCTGCTGGCTAAGGCGCAGCTGTCGGGCGGGTCGTGGGACAGCCTCAACGTGAAGCGAGCCTGGTCGGTGTGCATGCGCATGATCCTGGCCGCCTTCTACGCCCACCCTTGGGCGTGGAACGAGATCGGCTTCGGTGGTCCGGCCTACCCCCGGGGTTACATGCGACTGGGGCCGATTAGCACTCTGGAGCCCTTCGAGCGGCCGGGGGCGACTGACGAGGACCCGGTCCGGGAGGCGCCGGAACTGGAGGGATGAAGCGCAACCTGTTGAAGGGGTCGGTCGGACCGAAGGACAACGATTCGCGCTTCCTGCTCGACGTGCACCGTCGGGATCTGCCCGGGGAGGACACCATGGTCCGCTACGACGACGCCGACGAGGTCGACCTGTGCATCGTGGGTGCCGGGGCGGGGGGCTCGGTGTTGGCGCAACGAGTGGCCCGGGCCGGGTGGCGGGTGGTGATTCTCGAGGTCGGCCCGTTCTGGCATCCCGATGAGGACTGGGTCTCCGACGAAGCCGGCTCGCATGACCTGTATTGGACCCAGAAGCGGATCATCGGCGG
>DATLUK010000255.1:0-11915 GCA_035533195.1 Acidimicrobiales bacterium
GGACACCGGCCACCAGGCCTACGTCCACAAGCTGGTCACCGGCCGCCGAGAGGCCTTCGGCACCCTCCGCCAGGAGGGGGGACTGTCCGGCTATCCGAACCGGGCCGAGTCCGAGCACGACTGGGTGGAGAACAGCCACGCCTCCACCATTCTCAGCTACGCCCATGGACTCGCCACCGCCCAGAGGGTGATGGGCGAGCCGGAGCGCCGCATCGTGGCCGTGGTGGGCGATGGCAGCCTGACCGGCGGCATGGCCTATGAGGCTCTCAACAACCTCGGCCACTCGGGCTGCAAGGTGATCATCATCCTCAATGACAACGGGCGTTCCTACGCCCCGACCGTCTCGCGCCTCTCGCAGAACCTGACCCGCCTGCGTTTGTCCCGCACCTACCAGCGGACCCGGTTCCGCATGGGCCACGTGGTGGAGGAGATGCCCTTCATCCGCCGCCTGGCCGCCTCGGGCTGGGCGGGCATGCGCACCGCCGTCCAGGGACTGACCGGACCGAGCGTCTTCTTCGACGCCTTAGGTGTGCGCTACACCGGACCCATCGACGGCCACGACATCGAGGGCATGGAGCGGGCCCTGGCCGGAGCGGCGGAGTACAACGAGGGCCCGATCATCCTCCACGTCCTCACCCATAAGGGCAAGGGCTATGCCCCGGCCGAAGAGGACACTGTCCAGCGCCTGCACGACTTCAAAGTCCTCTCCACCGATTCGTCTTCCAGGGCCAGCCCCCAGACCTACACCGATGCCTTCACCGGCGCCATCCTCGCCGCCGCCGAGCGGGATCCGAGGGTCTTCGCCATCACCGCCGCTATGTCCGGGCCGACCGGTCTGCTGCCCTTCGAGAGCCGCTATCCGGAGCGCTTCATGGACGTGGGCATAGCCGAGCAGCATGCGGTGACCGCCGCCGCCGGGATGGCCATGGGTGGACTGCGCCCGGTGGTGGCCGTCTACTCCACCTTCTTCACCCGGGCCCTGGATCAGGCCGTGTTCGACGTGGGGCTGCACAAGCTGCCGGTCGTGTTCGCCCTGGACCGGGCCGGCATCACCGGAGACAACGGTCCCAGCCATCACGGCATCTTCGACCTGGCCCTGACCCTCGAGATACCCGGCCTCACCGTGTATGCCCCCTCCGCCGGCCAGGAACTCACGGCCATGCTCGATCACGCCCTGACCCTGGAGGGCCCGTCCGCCATCCGCTGGCCCAACGGCGCCGCCCGTCAGGTCCCCGCCTCCGAGGTCGGCCACGGACTCGAGGCCAGGCAGCTGCGCTCGGGTGACGACGTCTGCATCATCGCCGTGGGCCACATGGGCGGGGCCGCCGAGGAGGCCGCCGATAAGTTGGCTTCGGAGGGCATCAGCGTCACCCTCTGGGACCCCCGGGTGATAGCTCCTCTGGACCCGGCCATGCTCAGCGACGCAGCCAGGCATCGACTGGTCGTGACCGTCGAGGACGGCGTGCGCGAGGGCGGTGCCGGGAGCCACATCCACGGCGCCTTGGCCGACCTCGACGGGGGCCGGCGTTGCCCCCCGGTGCTCGTCCTGGGCGCTCCGTTGGACTACATCCCCCACGCCAAGCCGGCCGCCATCCTGGCCCGGCTGGGCCTGGACGGGGAGGGAATCGCCCACTCCGTGCGCCACGCCCTGGCTGCGGCCGAACCGGACTGAGCCCCGGGAGGGCAGCGGGGCCGGGGCCGGGGTGGGGGTGGGCCGGCGGAGCCCGCCCGGCTACCTGACCCCGGCGGCGGCGGCTTCGAGGGTGTCCTGGACGACCTGCATCCGGTCGGGACCCCAGGGGAGGGGGAAGACGATGGGCAGATCGACCCCGCCGTCTACGTAGGCCCGGACGGTGGCCGCCACGTGGTCGGAGTCCCCCAGCACGTCGATCCCATCCACCATCTCCTCCGACACGGCGGCCACCGCGCCGTCCCGGTCGCGGGCGGCGTGGGCGGCGCGAACGGCCCGGACGGAGTCCCCGTAGCCGGCCCGTTCGAAGTTCCGGGCATAGGAGTCGACGGTGGCGTAGGAGAACAGGTCCCGACGGGCCAGCTCCAGGCCGGCGGCCCGGTCGGCCACCCCGACATGGACATAGGCCAGGATCTGGGCGTCACCGCCCTTTCGGACCTGCTCGACCGACCAGGGCACATGGGACGCGGGCAGGTAGTTGAGCAGCACGGCGTCGGCCTGGCGGCCGGCCAGGGCCAGCATCCCCTCGTTGAGGGCGCCGACCACGATCTTGGGGCGGCGCTCCCCGAGACGGATGCCCAGGCGGAACCGGGAGATCTTGTAGAAGTCGCCCTCGTGATCAACCTGCTCCCCGGACAGGCAGGCCCGCAGCAGGCTCACGAACTCGCTGACTTGGGCCAGGGGGCGGTCCCCGTAGTCGGCCCCGTGCCAGCGCCCGGCCACCACCGGGCTGGAGATGCCGACTCCGACCCAGACGTCGCGGTCCGGAACCAGGGCCTGGAGGGTGGCGGCGGCCATGGCCAGCAGCGGAGGCGTGCGCAGCTGTAGGGCCACCACGCCCGTGCCCAGACCCAGGCTGGGGGCGGCCTGGGAAACAGCCCCCAGCAGACCGAACGCCTCCGGTCCGGTCACCTCGGCCGTCCAGAAGGAGCTGTAGCCGAGCGCCGCGGCCCGCCGGGCCACCTCGATGGCGTTGGCCGGCCCGAGAGCCAGCAGCGGAGCGACGGTGACTGCAATGGGCGTTGTGGACGGTGGCACAGCCGGGCACGGTAGCCCCGGTATTGTCCCGGTGATTCGACGCAACCTCTTCCCCTCATCCGCTCATCCCGTCCGCTCGGTCCTGTGCACAGCCGCCCTCCTGGCCGTTGGCGTGCCCGGGTTGACGGCTGCCCCAGCGACGGCGGCGGTCCCGGCCACCGCCGTCGTCCCGGCCCAGGCCACCACGACCACGACCACGACCACCACGACCACCACCACCACGACGACCACCACGACCCCGCCGTCGGGGGCGCCAGTACCGCCTTCGACCTATTGGCTGGCCGGGTCGGATGGGGCGGTGTACTCATTCGGGGAGGCGCCCTTCGCCGGATCGGAAGTAGGTCACCCGCTGGCCAAGCCAGTGGTGGGGATGGCGGGGGTGCCGGGCCAGAAGGGTTACTGGCTGGTCGCCTCGGACGGCGGCATCTTCGCCTTCGGTACGGCCCGCTTCTTCGGATCAACCGGCGCCGAGCGGCTCAATAAGCCCATCGTCGGGATGGCGGCCACGCCCGACGGGCAGGGGTACTGGCTGGTGGCGTCGGACGGGGGCATCTTCACTTTCGGTGACGCCGGCTTCTTCGGCTCGACCGGGGCAGAGCGGCTCAACCAGCCCATCGTCGGGATGGCGCCCACCCCGGACGGGCGGGGCTACTACCTGGTGGCCTCCGACGGAGGCATCTTCACCTTCGGCGACGCCGCGTTCCAGGGCTCCACCGGTGCTATCCACCTGAACCAGCCCATCGTCGCCATGGCCCTCAGCCCGGACGGAGCGGGTTACTGGCTGGCCGCGGCCGACGGCGGGATCTTCAACTTCGGGGACGCCACCTTCCAGGGCTCCCACGGCGGCTCACCGGTCCCGGCGCCCGTGGTCGGCATCAGCGCGCCCAGCACCGGCGCCGGCCAGGGCTACTGGATGGTGGCCGCCAACGGGGCTGTCTACGCCTACGGAGCAGCGGTGTTCCACGGGGCCCAGACCAACAAGGTCTCCGCTCAAGTGGTGACCGTGGCCACGGCGTTGAGCCTGGACCCCTACACCTCGGGCACCACCGGCTATGACATCTCCTGGCCTCAGTGCCCGGATCAGAGCAACGACATACCGACAGCGGCGGCGGCGGTCAGCGTCGTCGGGGTAAACGGGGGCGCCGCCTTCAATCACAACGACTGCCTGTCAGCCGAGGCGGCGTGGGGCCGGCAGGGGGGGCTGACGGTGTACATGAACATCAATTCGCCGTTCGTGAACGATCCGACCCAGGGTGCCATCGGCCCGGCCGGGACCTGCGCTCCCACTGACTCGAACTGCATGGCCTACAACTACGGATACAACGCCGCCGAAGACGCCTGGTCCTATGCCGCCGGTCTGGGTGTGGCGTCGCCCATGTGGTGGCTGGACGTCGAAGGACCGGCCGGCAGTGGCAACCCCCTCTGGAGCAGCAACACGGCGGCCAACGACCAGGTGGTGGCCGGCGCCCTGGCCGCCCTCACCGGACTCGGCGCCGAGCCGGGCATCTACTCGACCATCACCCAGTGGGACGAGATAGCCGGCTCTTCCTACGCCCCCGACGTCCCGGCCTGGAGGGCCGGCGCCTATGACATACCCGGGGCCCAGAGCCTGTGCACCACCTCGTTCACCTCGGGCGAGACCTGGCTCGTTCAGTACGGGAGCCCGAACCCGGTGGATAACGACTACGCCTGTTAGCGCCTGAGCCCCGTCGCCCAGAGCGGCGGTGGGGCGCCGAGGCGGCGCCGCCTAGATCTCCTGGGTGTCCTCTTTTTCGTGGCGAACGACCCAGTCGTCCCAACTCTCCGGTTCCGCCCCTTGCGCCTGGCCGGTGAACTGGGCCAAGAACCATCGTCGGAAGGCGGTCGCCGCCGGCGGAGCGGCCAGCGTGAGCAGGTCGCCCCCCCGGCAGTAGGTGTCGGCCTCATCGAAGAGGTCGGCCAGGCGGGTCACCACCGGGCCGATGACTGAGGGGACGTCGTAGTCGAGGTCGATCCGGTCCAACCCCCGGTCTACCGCCTCTTCCAGCCGGGCCCGCGCCGTCCCACCAAAGCTGCCGAACTGGCCGTTCAGCTCGTTGATGATGGCGAGGAGCCGGCCGGGAGGCTCGATCCCCTCGGACGGATCCCGTTCCAGGATCAGAGCGAACTCGCGCTGGAGCTCGTCGCTGTGCTCGCTGGCCCGGTGGTAAGCGTCGACGGGCACGGAGAGCAGCCTGACCCGGACCATGCCGTCGGCGGCCCGCGGCCGTGGGGACTGGAGGGCCCTTCCGACTTGAGGAGGGCCTACGGTTCGGGAGGCACCTACGGCCCGGAGGGCGTCGCCCGCCTCCGACCTGGCTTGTTGGCCAGTCGCCTCGCCTCGGCTGTCGGCGTCCGGGCCGGGCTTCCGGTCATGGGGCTCGGTATCCACCTCGGCCCATACCGTCTTGCCCCCGCCCCCCTCGGACGGGTCGACTCCCCAGCGCCGAGCGAGGGCTCCCACCAGCACCAGGCCGCGGCCGGTGGCGGAGTCGTCCGAGTAGTGGCGGGGCGAGGCCCGATTCGGGCTCTGGTCGGCTACCTCGATCCGGACCGACCCCTCCTCGGTCCGTGCCAACGACAGTCGGACCGTCGTGCCGGCGTGGAGGACGGCGTTGGTCACCAGCTCCGATGCCACCAGGCTCACGGCGTCAACCACGTCGGAGGCGAGCTGCGGGCCCAGAGCCTGACCGACGAAGTGTCGGGCCGCCGAGGCAGCCGTGGCGTCCGGTTGCAACTCGAGGGACTCGGGGGCCTCAGTCATCCGTCTCCCAGCGCGGACACCACGCGCAGCCGGCCCCGCTGGCTTCGAAGACCACCGTGATTATCCCTTTTCCGGGCCGTCCGCCCGCCCTGTGTCCGTGCTCCTGTACCCGCCACTCGGAGTTTTCATGCCGCTTCCACGATGCTGACCGTGCAGGAGAGGGGGTGCCGGGAGCGTGCCGGGCCCCGCCTCCGTCGCTCCGACTGCATCGGGCCGGGACTGCCCCGGCGGCACCTGCGGACTGGGCCCGGGAGACCCAACCGCGAGGCTGCCGGAGTCTGCACCTGCGGACGGACCTGAGCGGTTTTGGCACGCCCCCAACCCCGAGGGGGGACTGGCATACATGACTTGTGAACACAACTGCGTTTTATATTACGAATATATTGTGACACGAACAATTGTTCTCCACAACAAGGCGGCTTACGAGATTTGGAGGACGGTGTCTACGACCCATAACGGTGAGGACGAAGTCTTCCCGCGTGCGCACCGTCCAGCTGCCGAAGGTTGCCGGCCTGGAGTAATGAGAACGGGCATATGGGCGCTTACCCCGTTTATCCGCCAAGCAGTTGGGAAATAGATCTAGCAAGCAACCGGGTCAGACTCCCGGGAGAAAGGACGGTAGGAATATGTCGAGCATCCAGATGTTGCCGCGTGTCCTTCCCAATCTCGGGGAGAAGGCAGTCGGGCTCACCAAGGAGTTCTGGGGAACGGTCCTGGATCGTAAGGAGTTGCGTGAGTCGGGCCAAGCCCAGCAGAAGAAGGCCGAGGAGCGGATCGAACAGTTCCGTCGGGAATTGAAGGCCGATGTCAAGCGGGGCCAGGCCGCCGCTCACGAGCAGCGTCAGAAGGCCTTCCAAGACAAGGGTTCGCGGTCCGGAAAGTCCGAATTGGACAAGAGCGGGCCGCAGTCAGCAGCCAGCGCCGCGGCCGAGAAGGTGAAGGGCGGCCTCAAGGAGGCCGCCGGCTCGGTCATGGGTAACGACACCCTACGCAAGGAGGGCTCGGCCCAGCAGGACAAGGCCGCCTCCGAGAAGGACGTGGCCAAGGAAGAGGCCAAGGCCGAGCAGTCCCGGGCCCGGGCCAACGCGGCCGAGCGCCAGCAGCGGGCGGCCGAAGCCTGATCAGTTCCGGTCGCTAACCCTGCGGCCGGCTCTGGACCATCGCCCCGCCCCCGGGCAGCGGCGGGGGCGGAGAATGGTCCAGCGGATATCTGATCTCAGCGACAAAAGGGGCCCTACGGGGCCCCTTTTGTCGCGGGGTATCCACCGGGGTGACCTCAGGAGGGCAGACAATGAGCCGAGGAACACCCGAGCCCAGTCGGCCGGGCTCACCCACGGCGGCCAGGTCGACGGAGGACCAGCATGAAAATGAACCGGACCTGGGCCCGGGTGGCCGGCTTGCTCGCTCTCCCAGTGGCCGGCCTCTTGGCCGGCGCCTGCGGTGCCAGCTCACTGCCCCCCATCCGTCCGGCCGCCGCCCACGCCCCCACCTCGCTGGCCCCGACCACCACCACCACGGCCCAGGCCGTCTATCCCTTGACCGGTCTGCCCGTCACCAACCCGGCGGCCGCCCGCCGGCCGGCCCTGTCCGTCAAGATCGACAACGTGGCCGGTTCATTCCCCCAGATGGGGCTGGACGACGCCGACATGGTGGCCGAGGCCCTGGTGGAGGGTGGCCTGACCCGGCTGTTCGCCACCTACCAGTCCCACCAGGCCCCCCAGGTTGGCCCCATCCGCTCAGCCCGGCCGGTAGATGCCGCCCTGCTGCGGGAGTTGGGGGGCGGCATCTTCGCCTACTCCGGTGCTGCCACCGGGGAGATCGCCCCCGCCAAGGCGTCGTCCGATGCCCTCCTTCTGTCCTACGACGCCGGGGTGCCCGCCTTCCACCGTGTTTACTCGCGGCCGAGTCCCCACAACGTCTTCGCCTCCACCGCTTCGCTGTGGGCCGCCGGCCTAGCCGCCGGAGCCGCCCCCAACCCTCCGCCCCAGCTGTTCTCCTACTCGGCCAGCCCCCAGGGCGGCGTGACCCACGGCGTGAACCAGGCCTATATGGACTTCTCCGTCTTCTCCTCCGCCGACTGGACCTGGAGCCCGGCGCACGGTGTCTGGCTGCGCACCCAGGACGGCCAGCCGGACATGAACTCCGACGGCAGCCGGATTTCGGCGGCCAACCTGGTGATCATGTCGGTGCCGATCGGCCCGACCGGCATCTACGATGCCGCCGGGAACCAGGACCCCTACGTCCACCTGCTGGGCTCGGGCACGGTCTGGGTGCTGCGGGGGGACCAGGAAGTCCAGGGGACCTGGACCCGGCCGGCCATCGCCCAGCCTGTCCAGCTGACGGGAACGGCCGGCACCATCACCCTGGCGCCCGGGACCACCTGGCTGGAGCTCCTGCCCCGGCCCTACCTGCCCCGGCTGACCCCCTGACCGGACCCGGGCGGGCGATCAACCGGCGGGCTCCTCCCGCCAGTTGGAGAGGGTGTAGCTGCTCTGGGTGAGGTTGGCCAGAGACTGGTCGTAGTGGAAGTTGGCCTGGGCGCCCGCGTTCATGGAGCCCACGACCAACGAGCCCCACATCTGGAGGTGGTTGGCCGATGCGGGAATATTGAACGTGCTGCTCGGGGCATTGATGACGCCCCAGAACAGGGTGTGGCCGGAGATGTTGATCGAGGCGCCCGCGGTGTAGACGATCAGCTTGCCCGACCAGTCCGGGCAGTAGGAGATGGCGGGATTGGAGTTCAGGTCGGAATACGTCCAATTGGCATAACCAGGGCAGTAGGTCGTCTGGTCGGCGCTCGAAAGGCTGGTGGGGGAATTGACCGTCCCGCTGATGGTGAGCGACCCCGATGAGGGAAGGTAGATGACCGCCGGACCGCTGCTCGAACTGCTCGGCTCCACATAGCACCCGTTCGCAAGATTGACGGTGGTGGCGTACTCGATGGACCCGAAGGTCAGCGGATTGCTCGCGCTACAGGTGTAGGAGGACTGGGGGGACCCCGGGGGGGAGGCCGGGTTACTCAAAGGGAAGGCGGGACTGACGTAATAGGTCTGAGGGGAAGGGGGACACTTGGCCGTGCCCTGGGCAGGCAAAGGAGGGGGGCTGGAGCCTGAGTAGTACACCGCGCATTTGTCCATCGAGTACGAGCTATCACAGTTGCTGTTGCCGACACCGGAGCCGGTGAAGTTGAGATTGGAGCCATCGGAGACACCCAGAATGCCCTGGCCCGTGCACCCCGTAGCGGTGTCGAGCCCACTGGTGAAGCTGTCCAGGGTGACGCCGGCGGAAAGGCTGCCCGTGCCGTTGATATAGATAGGCAGGAGGTCCTCGGCCGAGGCCGTGGCGTCGGCCTTAACCTGGCGCTTCACGCCCGTCACGTCCGTGCCGACCGAGTCGATATGCCAGACGTAGCTGTAGGTGCTGTCCTCGGTGGCCGTGTAGGAGTACGTTCCGTTGCCCACGGAGGCGGTGCGACTGAAGCTGGTGCCCGCCACATAGGGAATCTGCTGGACGGCATCGTTGATGCCGGCGTCGGCCACCTGCAGGGCGTTGGCCGAGGCTCCCGACCGGGCGGACAGGCTGATGCCGAAAAGCACCTCTCCCATGAGAGCCACCACCAGCGTGCCGGCGATCACCGACACGGCCAGGAAGAGAATGATGCTCCCGTCCTCGGGTCGCCTCCGGAGGAGTCTGCTCAGGCTGGTCATCGGTTGTTCCTCAGAGCTACGAAGTTGGAGAGCGTCAGCACGCTGCTGGCGCCGGTGTAGGACACTTGGACGGTCACCAGGGCGGCCACCGCGGCCGGAACGGCCGAAGGATCGTTGACCACATCGATCTGGCTCTGGCTGGAGTTGTAGTAGGTGAACAGTGGGTGGCTGCTGTCATTGACCATGCTGCTGAGTACGGTTGCTCCGTTGTAGGTAGTGGTCACCGCGCAGCTGCTGGAGTAGGAGATCTGGGTCTCCTCCAGGACCGAGCCCGACAACTGATAGGTGACCGTCCGCTCCGGGCAGCTGGCATTGGGACCCTGGGCCGGCACCGAGAACTTGATGCACGAGGCGTAGGTAGCCGGCGAGGGGCAGGCTGTGATGAAGGTGGCCGAGCGCAGATCCTCCGACACCCGCCTCAGGGCCAGGTTGGCGGCATTTTCGGCTTCGGTCCGGTTGGCCTGCCGAGCGGTCAGCCGGGTGGTGGAGTCGAGAAAGCCGAACAGGATGAAGGTGACGATCATCATGATCATCATCACCACCATCAACTCGACCAGGCTGAAGCCGCTCTCGTCTCCAGCATCCGGTCGGCGTGTCGTAGGCATCGTCATGACGCGGTGAAGGTCACAGGCGAGGAGGCGGCGGCCACGGTGGAGCCCTGATCGACCGACGTCGAGACGCCACTCTCGTCCTGGGTGGCCGTGAAGTAGAAGTTCTGGGTGGTGGCGCTGAAGGCGTAGCCGGCCGAGGAGGGTATGGAGCCGGAGAAGGTGCAGCTGCTGGTCGTGCACGAACTGTTAGGCGAAAGGTAGAGGCTCACCAGTCCGTTCTGGGTCTGGAAGGCGACCGAGATGGCATCGGTGGAGGTGACGTTCTTCACCGTGACCGAGACCGGTACCGACGCCGTCAGGGCCCCGGAGGAGGCGATGCTCACAGTGCTGGGAACGGTCGAGCTGAGAATCGAGGGCAGAGTGCTGAGTGAGCAGGACGGGTCGCTGGAGGTGCAGAACTCCTGCGCCGTGGTGTCCACCACCGAGTTCGATTTGCCGTCGGTGGAGCGGATAGCGCTGAAGACGAAGTACTGGGAACCTTCACCGAAGGTGTAGCCGGAGCTGGACGAGATGCTGCCCGTCCAATTGGTGCCGTCGCCCGAGGACAGGAAGACGCTCTGATCTGTCGGGCTCCCTGAGCCGTCCAGACTCGAGAAGGCGACGTAGACCTTGTCCGATGTGGTCAAGCCGGAGGTGGTGACCGAGAACTGGAGGGTCCAGGCGCCGCCGATGATGGCTGGATTGGATCCGGTGACCTGGGGCGAGCTGAGGCTCGGGGGCGACAGTCCGACGACGCTGTCGGGGTCAGGGGCCCGCACCGAGCTCTGCTGGGAGACCACGTGAGCCCCCACCGGGTCGGTCCAGGAGACATAGACGGCCAGTCGTTTGACGATGTGACCGGTGTCGGCCCACGAGACCCAGCGGATGACGGTATAGGTGATGCCGGCATCGGCACAGGTGTAGCTGGCCGCCGGCGGCAGGTTCCCGACGACAGGGCTGCACGGAGACTCTCCGTAGGTCGCCACCTGGCTGGCGCAGCTCAGCACCACGACGTCCGACAGCCCACTGGGAGCGGTGGCCGAGGGCGCGGCGCAGACACCCAATTGGCTGTAGGTGAACCTCTGCAGATCCTCCATGCCGAGGGTCGTGACCTGGTTGGCCTGATCGCGGGCCTGGGTCACGGCTCCGGTGCGCAGGAGGGCCATGAAGAGGGGGGCGAGGGCCAGGAGGAGGATGCCGATCAGCCCGATGGTGACCACCATTTCGACCATGGTGAAGCCATCTTCGGGGGCAGGACGAGCTCTCAGCCGAATGGCCATACCATTTGTCTCGACCGAACCGGGATGTTGCTTTAGGGCGGGGATGGGGCCCCGGGCCCTCACTTGCCAGCATGGCGGGGGGGTGGCCGAGTCGAAAACCAGGCTGGGGCCGCCGGCCCCCAGCCCGCCCGAGGGCCAGGGTCTCCTGGTGACCGACCTATATGAGCTGACCATGGCTCCTGGCCCGCTCCGGCCGCTCAGGCGCTGAGCGGGGTAGGCGTCGGGGCCGGCGCTGGCGTCGGGGCGGTGTCGGGATCCACCGACAGCCGGGGCAGGCGCCGGTCCAGAGCGGCGGGGAACCACCAGTTGGCCCGGCCGATGAGCTGCATGACGGCGGGGACGATGGTCATGCGGATGATGACGGCGTCGATGAGGATGCCCCCGCCCAGGCCGACTCCGAACTCCTTGATCACCCGCTCGCCTCCGAGGATGAAGGAGCCGAAGACCAGAATCATGATCACGGCCGCGGCCGTGATCGTCTTCCCGGTTGCAGCCAGGCCGTTGCGCACGGCCAGGTGGTTGTCCCCGCTCTTGAGGTACTCCTCGTGGATACGGGTGACCAGGAAGACCTGGTAGTCCATGGACAGCCCGAAGAGGATGGAGAAGAGCATGACCGGAAGGAAGGCCTCAACCGGTCCGGGCCGGTTGACGCCGAACAGGCTGCCGAGCCAGCCCCACTCGAACACCGCCGTCAAGAGCCCGAAGGCACCCCCGATGGAAAGCAGGTTCATGACCGCTCCGGTGAGGGGCACGGCCAGGCTGCGGAAGACGACCGAGAGCAGGAGGAAGGAGAGGAGCACAACCAGGCCGATGAACAACGGCAGCTTG
>DATLUK010000256.1:0-4373 GCA_035533195.1 Acidimicrobiales bacterium
GGTGGTCATCCCCCGGGCGGCTGCCCCCTTTATGAAGGCTTCGGCCACCGGCCCCAGGGCGACGAAGGCCTTCTCGGTGGCGGTCTTGGGCCGGACAGCCCGGCGGGGGGCGGGCCGCCCGCCCCCGTAGTGCTCGTCATGGACACAGGCCTCACCAGGGGCAATGACGTCATGCGTGGCGATGATCTCGCCCAAGAACACCACCATGACTTCTCCGCCGGCCACCCGGACCTCGACCCGGCGCCCGATGTGGACGTCGGGCACCGAGTAGCGGGCCGAGTCAACCCGCACGCAGCTAAGGCGGTCGATCTTGCGCAGGACGACCTTGCCGATCCGGGCCCGCAGCGAGGGCAGCGGGCCGAGCAGGGTCGCCTCGATCTCGAGGCGCTCGGCGGGGATGGCCGCGATGTCCGAGTGGACCACCCCGTTCACCTCGGCGCACCAGTTCACCCCCAGAGCGTTGGCCCGGGGGAGATCGTCGACGCTGAGCTCCTCGGGGATCATGAGGTCGGACTTCACGTAGCCCACTAGGTTCTCGACGATTCCCTTCGAAGCCGGGTCCGCCCCCTCGCAGAAATCTGGGCGCGTGCCGTAATGGGTGACGAAGCGGACATAGGCCGGCGTCGGGATGACCAGGCCGGCGACGGTGCCACCCTTCAGGCATCCCATGCGGTCGGTGAGCAACGTCTTGGGCACCCCGCCGATCCTCTCCATGCACGCCGCCAGGGCGGCCATGGTGGCCTCGGCGCCAAGGTTGTCGGCGAAGTACACGAAGCGGAACCGGCTCCAGGCCAGCACGGCGCAGAAGACGAAGAGGGGCCCGATCTCGCCCCAGTCGAAGACCAGCATGTCCCCTGGCGCCCAGATCCCGGGCCGGCGCCCCCGGTGATGGTCCCGGCGCCAGGTGGCCTTGGCCAGCGCCACCCCTCGGCGCAGGTTGCGCGCCGAGCCGGTGTAGCCGGCGACCCGCACCACGGGCAGGAGCCGCTTGGCCGAGATCCGGCCCTGGGTCTTGGCCACCCGCTCGGCGATGAGGTCGCTCACCTCGTCGTAGTTGTGCTCGACGGGATGACCCTGACCCGCGCTGGCATCCTCGGCTGCCCTGGCCTTGGCCACCGCCCTCTTTATGGTCTTGGGGGTGGTGCCACAGATCTGCGCTGCGGCCGAGTAGGAGCCGACCTCTTGGTAGGCGGCATACATGTCCATTCGTTCCCTCGCTGATTTCATGGAGCTGTCCCTTCGGTCGGTGCGGCGGTTGGCTTGCACCGCCACCGTGTCCGGCCGAGGGGACCCTCAGGTGGATGCTTCAGCGAGGGCCGGGACTTCTCGTGGCCAAAATCAGGGACTTCTCATGGCCACCACCTGGGACTTCCTGTGGCCAAAACCAGGGACTTTTTCGTGGCCATGGACACCAATGACACGTACTCACTTTGAACAGTGGGCCTCGATCTTTCAACCTCCGGACGAGGAGGAGATTCGCTTGTTCGACCCGCCCGTTGCCGAGGTCTGATGAACCAGGCCGGGCGGATGGAGAGCGGGAACTAGATCGCGCTCTCAGGTCTCCAGCCCATATGCAACTTCTAGTTGCGCTTTCTCTGGGGATGTGCAATGCTAGGTTGCACGTCGGAGAGGACCTCCGGCGCGAGCCAAAGGAGCCGAGATGACCACACCGTCCGCCGCCAGCAGCCCCATCGGGGTGGGGCCGGCCGATTACCGCTACGCGATGCAACTGGAGGTGCCCGTCGCCCGGATCATCGGGGCCGTCACCGATGAGATCGAGATCCAGGCTTGGTGGACCTCGGTGAGCGCGACCGAGCGCCACGGAGATCAGCTACGCCTGGCTATGGGCGACCAGTCGCTTGTATTCACGGTCGCTCACAACCCCGAAGATGACGTCGTCACCTGGTCGGTCACGACTTGTGAGATGGCTCCTGACTGGGTCGGCACCAAGCCCACCTTCTCGATCCGGCCCGACCAGGACGGCAACAGCGAGCTGGAGTTCCGCCATGTTGGCCTGGTTCCGTCTTTGGAGTGCTACGACATGTGCCGCGCCGGGTGGGGTCACTTCATGCCCAGCCTGCGCCAGTACCTCGAGACCGGCCAAGGCCTGCCCAACCAGCCCCGGCTGGTGTCGGCCTAGCCCAGACATCGAAGGAGAGCGGGGGCCATGAGCACCTACACCATCGAACGCGCCGTCGACATCGATGCACCCGTCGAAGTGGTGTGGCGGACGATCACCGAGCCGGACCAGGTTCTCAGATGGTTCAGCGATGCGGCCGACATCGAGCCACGCCCCGGCGCGAGTGGCACGCTCACCTTCCGCCGGGGGGCCGAGGGCGACCCGTCCGTAGTGAACCTCACGGTGGTCGACGTCGACCCCCCGCACCGCTACTCATTCCGGTGGAATTATCCGAGCGACGCCATTGCCAACCCAGCCAACTCACTGTTGGTCACCTTCACCCTCTCCCCCGTCGGACCGGAGCGGACGAGCCTGCGGGTAGAAGAGACCGGACTCGATGCCCTTGACTGGCCCGACGAGCAGAAGGACGCCTACGCCGAGGAGCATCGCCAGGGGTGGCAGACCTTGGCCGACCGACTTGAGAAGTTGCTGGCCCCCACGCGGGACTAGATATGAGCACCCCGGCCAGCGACGATGCACTATGGGAGGCCGTGGCCGACCCGACCCGCCGAAAGTTGCTCGACCTGCTCGTCGTACGGGGTCAAGCCACGGCCACGACGCTCACAGTAGACATGCCGGTCAGCCGTCAGGCGATCTCCAAGCATCTTGTCCTGCTGCAGCGGGTCGGGTTGATCGAAGCCCACAAGGAGGGGCGAGAGGTCCTGTACCGGGTGCGCGAGCAAGGCCTGGCCGAGGCCACCGACGCCCTGTCCGAGGTCGCCCGGCGCTGGGACCGCCGTCTCCAGGCCATCAAACGCCTGGCGGAAGAGGCCCACTACGAAGAGACCCACGCCCACCGGAGCTGACCTGGACAAGGCGACCTGGCCCCACAACGCGCCAGAGGACCGCCCCCTACGGGCCCAGGACCTCGCGCAATTTACGGGCGAATGCCTCGGGCTGGCCGGCATATCCGGACTCGCCACCGACAAAGCCCCCGTGGTGACTCGGAAACTCGGTCGCCGGTTGGCCAAGCAGCTCGGCCGTAGCGAGCGACGTCCGTCCGGTGAAGGTGCCCGCAGACTCCTCGCCTACGGCGATCACGATGCGCGTCGGCGCCGCAGCCAGGGCGCGAAAGTCGGGCTGATAGCCAACCACCGCCGAGGAACGGTATGAGAGCAGTGGGTCGTCACGGACGCCGTCGTCCTCGGCCGACATCCCGAACTGGACGGAGTCCGGTGCCGGCTCAGCGAAGTATTCATCGGAGAACTCCCCCCTCCATGATGTCATGGTGATGAAGCCAGCCATTCCCGCCCCTTGACCCCGGGCTGCGTAGGCGTCCTGAAACTGGGCAACGGCCCGCTTGGCGGCCTTGCGTCCGGAAGCACCCTCACGAGCGGCGGCTCATGTGCCACTAGGACGACGACGTCATTGGGATAGGCCGCCACCAGCGCCAGAGCCGTGACCGCGCCCCCACTGCTCGCGAACATCTCGACCGGGCCGACGTCAAGGGCGCCGATGACAGCGTGCACATCATCCGCCTGGACGGTGGGCTCGTTCTCCACGCGGCCGTCCCTGCGGATACTGCGGCCGATACCGCGTGGGTCGTAGGTGATCACGGTGCGATCTGGGAAGTAAGACGCCAAGGTGCGGAAGCCACTGGCATCCATCGGCTGGCCGATCATGAACAGTGGTGGGCGTCCATCGGCGGTGGGCAACGGGCCCTCGACGTCGTAGACGAGGTCGACCTGAGCGGTTTCAAGGGTGTGCGTCTTCATGCCAGTATCTCGGTCAGGCGGCGAGAAGCCGCTCGAGCTTGTCGAGTTGCTCGGACCACCCCTGTTGGGCACCGGCCATCGCTTCGGCTGGCGGCATCGGCTCGAAATAGGACTGCCGTACGGTGAGCGCGGTTCCCCCATCGCGGGCTTCGAAGGTCACCTCAATGAGCGTGGCGAAGAGCTCGCCCTGCTCATTGTTGACGGCCCGGCCACTCATGACCAGGCGGTGCGGGCGATCGATCTCGTAGTACTCCCCACCCATGTAATGGGAGAACTGGGCCTCGGCGGGGATCGAGCCCGGCCACTCCATAGCGAGCCGGTACTTCCCACCCAAGCGAAGGTCCACCTCTGCGGCAGGACAGGTGAAGCCGTTGGGCCACCACCATTTCTTCAGCTGGTCCGGGTCTGTGAAGGCCTCGAAGACCTGTTCCGGTTGGGCCTTAAGGGTGCGCTCGATGATGAGCTGCTTGGTTGGAGTG
>DATLUK010000257.1:0-2160 GCA_035533195.1 Acidimicrobiales bacterium
GAGGGCGTTCGTCCGTGCGCGGCGAGCGCCCTAGTCATTTCCCGAGGTAAGCGAAGCGATGGATAACCCCAGGCCGGAAAAGGTGGCGGTGGTGGACGAGGTGCGGGAGCGCTTCAACGCCTCCTCCGGCGCCATCCTCACCGAGTACCGCGGCCTCAAGGTGTCGGAAATGGCCGACCTGCGCCGGTCCCTGCGGGCCGCCGGTGGGGAGTACAAGGTGTACAAGAACACTCTGGTGCGCTTTGCCGTGGCCGACCTTGGCCTGGCCGAGTTGAACGCCATGCTGACCGGCCCGACCGCCATCGCCTTTGTCGAGGGGGACGCCGCCGCCGTGGCCAAGACGCTGCGGGACTACTCCCGGACCAACCCCCATCTGGTCATCAAGGGCGGCCTCCTCGGGGGCAGCATCCTCACCCCCCAGGGTGCCGGCGCTCTAGCCGACCTCCCCTCCCGGGAGGTCCTGCTGGCCCGCTTCGCCGGGGGTCTGGCCGCCCCGCTGCAGAAGATGGCCGGCCTCCTCCAGGCCCTGCCCCGCAACCTGGCCTACGGACTCAAGGCCCTCATCGACCAGGGTGGCGCTCCCGGAGCCCCCCACGACGCCCCGGCCGAGCCCGCCGATGAGGCCGCCGCTCCGGTAGAGCCCGCTGACGCCACCGTCGCCCCGGCGGAGGCCGCCGCTCCGGCCGAACCCGCTGACGCCACCGTCGCCCCGGCGGAGGAAGCCGCCCCGGCCGAGCCCGCCGCTCCGGCCGAACCCGCTGACGCCACCGTCGCCCCGGCGGAGGAAGCCGCTCCGGCCGAGCCCGCCGATGAGACGGCCATCGAGGCGGCCGAGGCCGCCGCTCCCCGGGCCGATGATCTGAGCGAGACCGAGGCCAGCGACGCCCAGGCCGAGGTGGCCCCAGCGGCCGAAGCCTCCACCGAGTCCACCGAGGCGTCGACCGACGCCGAGACCGAGCAGTAAGAAGGAGCAACAGAAATGGCAAGCACTGAAGAGATTCTCGACACCATCTCGGGTCTCACCGTCCTCGAGCTGTCGGAGCTGCTCAAGGCCTTCGAGGAGCGCTTCGGAGTGACCGCGGCCGCCCCGGTGGCCGTGGCTGCCCCGGGCGGTGCTGCCCCCGGCGGCGCATCCGACGCCGGTGCAGCCGAGGAGCAGGACGAGTTCGACGTCATCCTCACCGGTGCCGGGGACAAGAAGATCCAGGTCATCAAAGAGGTGCGTACCCTCACCAGCCTGGGCCTCAAGGAGGCCAAGGACCTGGTCGACGGCGCCCCCAAGCCGGTCCTGGAGAAGGTTTCCAAGGAGGACGCCGAGAAGGCCAAGGCCCAGCTCGAGGCCGCCGGCGCCACCGTCGAGCTCAAGTAGCCAGACCCGCAGGACGAGCCGGATCGCGTCCCGTTCTTGGGGACCCACCGACGAGCGGAGCACGGACTCCGCCCGGGGTTGGGCCCCCGGGCACGGTGGCGGGCGTGGTGCAAAGCACCCGGGTGTCCGCCACGAAAACGTTGACCTGGCGGCCCTCCTGCTTTATCCTGCCCCCAGCCCCTGAAATAGGGGGCTTGTGTCCAGGCACGCCCGCGCGTAAGATTGCTGGTTGCCGTGCCCGCCCCGTCAACCCCAGCGGTTCGAGGACCCTGGCCCGGCGCGCCTGCCTGCCCGACCCATCCCTCCGGCCTCACGGCCGATCTGTCGCTTTAGCGAGGAGTACGGCTCTTGCCTTCTCGTTCCCAGACCCCGGAACGCTTTTCCTTCGCCAACCTGGAAGAGGTACTGCCCCTTCCCGACCTCGTAGCCATCCAGAGGGACTCCTTTGATGACTTCCTCAAGGAGGGCCTGGCGGAGACTTTCGCCGACATAAGCCCAATCGAGGACTTCACCGGCACCCTCCGCCTGGAGCTGGAGTTCGACCCCAGCGATCCCGACCTGCGCCCTCCGCCCAAGTTCACGGTGGAGGAGTGCAAGGAGAAGGACATGACCTACTCCGCGCCGATCTTCGTGCGCGCCCGGTTCATGAACGCCTCCACCGGAGAGATCAAGGAGCAGACCGTCTTCATGGGGGACTTCCCGATGATGACGGACAAGGGCACCTTTATCGTCAACGGCACCGAGCGGGTGGTCGTCAGCCAGCTGGTCCGCAGCCCCGGGGTGATCTTCCA